>CAYLSH010000020.1:0-24310 GCA_964386235.1 uncultured Lachnospiraceae bacterium
ATACAGACAAGGAGTTCCAGATTATGATAACGGTTCCCGGAAACGCCGGTTTTTCGCAGGAAGAGTTGATGGGGAGTGAAAAAAACGAGGGGATTGCTTTTGCTGCAAGTAAAAAGAAAGAGAAACGAACGGATCCGGCACAAACGATTGTGCATGATCTGGAAAAAGATGTAACGGATATGATACATGAAATCGGGGTTCCGGCGCATATAAAAGGCTATCAGTATTTGCGGGAGGCGATTATGATGTCCGTGGAAAATATTGATATGCTCAGTTCCATCACCAAGATTCTGTATCCGACGATTGCCGGCAAATTTGAGACCACACCAAGCCGTGTGGAGAGAGCAATCCGTCATGCAATAGAGGTGGCGTGGAACAGAGGACGCATGGAAACGTTAAATTCCTTATTTGGCTATACGATCAGCACGGGAAAAGGAAAACCGACCAATTCCGAGTTTATTGCCCTGATTGCAGACAAGATTCGCTTGTCTTATCGCTGATGTGAAAAATAATTCTTTTAAAGACTATGAAAATGATGTATACTATAAATTATCAGAATATTTAGAAAAAACAGACGGATTTTGAAAAAAAGAGTAAGATTACATAGTTTTTGGAGGAAAAGGGATGAAAAAGATCTTATTTGTTGCATCAGAAGGTGTGCCTTTTATTAAAACCGGCGGTCTTGCGGATGTTGTGGGTTCCTTACCCAAGTGCATTGACAAAGAGTACTATGATGTGAGGGTGATCCTTCCCAAGTATACCTGTATGAAACAGGAATGGAAGGAAAAACTGGAATATCAGCAGCATTTTTATATGGATTTCCATTGGCGCAATGTTTATGTCGGTATTTTAAAAGCGGTTTATGACGGCGTTACTTTTTATTTTATTGATAATGAAGGCTATTTC
This sequence comes from uncultured Lachnospiraceae bacterium, assembly GCA_964386235.1. Lineage (GTDB taxonomy): Bacteria > Bacillota > Clostridia > Lachnospirales > Lachnospiraceae > RGIG8767. Next base: position 907 of record CAYLSH010000020.1, read on the forward strand.
GGAGGCAACCGTCCGTACTGTGACGATGCTCTTTATGAAATTGAGAAGTTTGCATTTTTCTCCAAGGCAGCATTATCGGCTTTGCCACTGATCGATTTCAGACCGGATCTGATCCATTGTCATGACTGGCAGACCGGATTGATCCCTGTTTATTTAAAAGAGCGTTTCGCCGGCAATGAATTCTTCCGTGGCATCAAGACGGTTATGACGATACATAATCTCAAGTTCCAGGGCAAATGGTCCGTAAAAGAAGTGCGAGAGATTACCGGGTTGTCCGATTATTATTTTGCGCCGGACAAATTGGAAGCCTATAAGGATGCGAATTTGTTAAAGGGTGGTCTGGTATTTGCGGATGCGATTACAACCGTAAGTGATACTTATGCAGAGGAGATCAAGACGGAGTTTTACGGAGAAGGTCTGGATGGTCTGATGCGTGCAAGGGCAAATGATCTGCGCGGTATCGTAAACGGCATCGACTATGATGTATTTGATCCGGCTACGGATGATCTGATCTATCAGAATTATACGGCTCGTGATTTCCGAAAAGAAAAAGTGAAAAATAAATTAAAATTACAGGAAGAAATGGGACTGGAAAAGGATGCCGGAACGATGATGATCGGTATCGTGTCCCGTCTGACCGATCAGAAAGGGTTTGATCTGATTGCCTATATCATGGATGAACTCTGTCAGGACAAAGTTCAGATCGTGATATTGGGAACGGGAGAGGAACGTTACGAGAATATGTTCCGCCATTTTGACTGGAAATACGGCAATAAAGTCAGTGCCCATATTTATTATTCGGAGGCAATGTCCCACAAAGTATATGCTGCCTGCGATGCCTTTTTGATGCCGTCTTTATTTGAGCCGTGCGGACTGTCACAGTTGATGTCTTTGCGTTACGGCACGGTGCCAATTGTCCGTGAAACAGGAGGATTAAAGGATACAGTTATGCCGTACAATGAGTACGAGAGCACGGGAACCGGTTTTTCCTTTACGAATTACAATGCGCATGAGATGCTTAGTACGATCCGTTACGCAGAGCATATTTACTATGATAAAAAGCGGGAATGGAATAAGATCATTGACCGCGGTATGGCAACCGATTTTTCATGGTATACCTCCGCAGCCAAGTATCAGGAGATGTACGACTGGCTGATTGGATAATCCAATCAGTCAGCCTGTTTGATTCCTGTGATATCGCTGGATATGGTTAAGGAATAATTGGTGTGATAGATTACAAAGCCGGGTTTGCCACCCGGCGTTTTTTTTATGTTTTTGCGCGGGGTATAATCAATTTCTACCTTTTCCTGCAAACGTCCCTGTGAGTAGTGGGCAGCAAGGCGGCCGGCTTCTTCAAAGGTATGGTCCGGCACTTCTTTTCCTCCTGATTTTAAGATAACATGGGAACCGGGGATGTTTTTGGCGTGGAACCACCAGTCATTTCCGTTTGCCAGTTTGAAGGTGAGTTCTTCATTCTGGTAATTATTTTTTCCAACGTAAATATCAAAACCATCGCTGCTGATGTAGTGGAAGGGTTTGCTTACAAAACGCTGTTTGGGCGCATTTTTTTTGCCACCTTTTCTGCGAAGATACCCGCATTCAATCAGTTCTTCCCTTATCTGGTTGAGATCTTCTTCTTTTTCCGCAATATCAAGAGCCGTCATGATGGATTCCAAATGGCGGATCTCGTCTTTTACGGAAACGATCAGTTCGGTCAGGGCTTCTTTGGTACGCTTGCATTTGCCGTATTTGTCAAAATAACGGCGTGCGTTTTCCAAAGGCGTTTTCTGCGCATCCAGTGGGATGGTAATGGGTTCATTGGTATAGTAATTGTCCACCGTGGCGGATTTTACTCCGTTTTCTATGGAATAGGCATAGGTCTGTAAAAGTTCTCCGTAAATACGATAGGTGTCCATCTTTTCGGTGTCTTTTAACTGATGGCACTGCAGATCGTATTTTTTAACATCCCTTTCCAATATGGTGGAAACGATCTTGCGCAGGTCGGCAGATTTTTGTCGGCTTCTGCTGTAACGTTCTTTCTGCGCATAATAATCGGAAAGAAGAGCACAGGTGCTTTCGTATATGACGGATGTGTCAGAAGGATCCTGTTCCTTTTTCTTTTCATAGGAAGAAAGCCGGACACAGGCATATTCCTTCGGCACTCCTTTTTCATAGTAAATGACAGGAGTAAAACTGCCCTCCTTTACTTTTTGAAAAAGGGAAGAAAAGGCTTCATACAGCCGTTCTGCCATAAGGGGCGAAAGTTCACAGGCAAGGGTATCCGATGCATCGGCTAAAAAGCAGATCTCGTGCGCAATCAGCGGTGAGATGCCGGTATAGGAAGAAAGCAGTGCCTTGGGACAGTATTCGTGTTTTTCCTTCAGGCGTGTAAGAAAAGATTCCTTTGTTGCAAAAAGCGGATTGTTTTTTTCTTCCGTTGTGGGAACAAAATAATCCCTGCCGGGCAGTACTTCCCGAACACTGCTGACAGCGGCGGAGATTCTTTTGATGCTGTCAACGATCTTCAGATGAGTAAGAGGGGAAGCTTCTGTATAGGCTTCATCCGGTGCGACAAAAATGATATTGCTGTATTTTCCCATCAGTTCCACGATCAGTTTCTTGCGGCAAAGGTCGCCTAGTTCATTTAAATGTTCTATCTCGAAAACGAGGATTCGTTCAAAATCCGGCTGCGATATGGACAGAATCCGTCCGTTCTGTATATGCTTGCGAAGAAGCATGCAAAAAGGAGGGGCGGTTATGGGGCTTACTTTATTTTCTTCTGTCAGATACACAAGCGGAAGGGAAGGATTGGCGGATAATACCAGTCGGTATGCTTCGTTTTTTCCTTTGATCGTCAGTAGCAATTCGTCCGGTTCCGGCTGTGCGATCTTACTGATTCTGCCATCCTGTAATTTTTCCTGTAATTCTTTGCAGATGGCTGCAATTGTGATTCCATCAAATGCCATAAGGGCGGCCTCCTTCAAAAAAATCCGAATAATCACAGTATAACAAGGCAAATTCAGAAAGGCAACCTTGACGTTATTTTCCGCATGAATTATAATACTAGGGAGTGTCGTAAGCGATGCTCCCTTAGGAGGTTACGCATGATAAAGAGTATGACAGGCTTCGGCAGAGCAGAAGTCAGTGGAGAAAACTACAAGGTTACTGTTGAGATGAAATCGGTGAACCACCGCTATCTCGATGTCAATATGAAGATGCCAAAGAAACTGAATTTCTTTGAGTCATCCATCCGCAATCTGTTAAAGGAGTATATTCAGAGAGGAAAGGTAGATCTTTTTATTTCTTTTGAAGATCTGTCCGAAAGCAGTGTAAATGTTACTTATCATAAGGAAGTAGCAGAGGAGTACATGCACTTTTTATCTCAGATGGCATCTGATTTTTCCTTGGAAAATGATATGCGTGTATCATCCCTTGCCAGATTCCCGGAAGTGTTTACTTTGGATGATGTGGAGATTGATGAAGAAGGCGTCTGGAAGGCTTTGGAAGAGGCGATCCGTGGTGCTGCGGAAGGCTTTGTGCAGTCCCGCATCAAAGAAGGAGAGAATCTTTGCAAAGATCTGATCGGCAAACTGGATGAGATGCTTCTGGTGGTTGATTTTATCGAAGAGCGTTCTCCGCAGATCATAGAAGATTATAAGAATCGTCTGATGGAAAAAGTACAGGAGATGCTTGGAGATGCCAAAGTGGATGAGTCCAGACTGATCACGGAGGTGACGATCTTTGCGGATAAGGTCTGTGTGGACGAGGAACTGGTCCGCTTGCGCAGCCATATCAATACCGTAAAGAGTACTCTTTTAGAAGGTGGCGGCATTGGTCGTAAACTGGATTTCCTCGCACAGGAGATGAACAGGGAAGCCAATACGATTCTTTCCAAAGCAAATGACCTTGAGATATCCAATCGTGGTATTGAGTTGAAAACAGTGATTGAGAAGGTACGGGAACAGATTCAGAATATTGAATAAAGGCGGCAGTCGTATATGAAAAAAGGTGTATTGATCGTGTTGTCGGGCTTTTCCGGCGCCGGCAAAGGAACGATCACAAAGAGATTGTTACAGGAGTATGACAATTATGCCCTTTCCATTTCCATGACCACCAGACAGCCCAGAAGCGGTGAAGTGGACGGCAGAGAGTATTTCTTTGTGGACCGGGCAGAGTTTGAACAGCATATTGCCAAGGAGGAACTGGTAGAATATGCGGAATATGTGGGCAATTATTACGGTACTCCGCGTGCCTATGTGGAAGAACAGTTAAACAAAGGCAAGGATGTGATCTTAGAGATTGAGATCCAGGGAGCCTTAAAGATCAAAGAGCGTTTCCCCGATACCCTTCTTTTGTTTGTGTCCACCAAGAGTGCGGATGTGCTTTTGCAACGCCTGACAGGCAGGGGCACGGAGTCAAAAGAGGTGATCCTAAGCCGCATGGAACGTGCAGCACAGGAAGCCGAAGGTATGCAGGAATATGAGTATATCATCATCAATGATGATCTGGATGCGTGTGTAAAAGAAACGCATTCCATTATACAGAGCGCAAAAGCATCCGCAATGCGCAATGAGGAGTTTATCAATACGATCAGACAGGAATTGAAGGATTTATCGAAAGGAGAAAAATAAATGTTACATCCATCTTATTCAGACTTAATGAAAGTAGTAAACAGTGAGGTTGAACCGGGCGAATCCAAGGTCGTGAACAGCCGTTATTCCATCGTTATGGCAACTGCCAAACGCGCAAGACAGATTATTGCCGGGGATGAACCTCTGGTAAAAGGGGATAGCCAAAAGCCCTTATCCGTTGCAGTGGAAGAATTAAACGAAGGTCAGATCAAGATCTTAGGTGATGACGAGGAAGAAGAATAAAATGCAAAACGGAGCCTTCCGGAGATGTCGGAGGCTCTTTTTTTCAATTGCTTTTTAATTGAGAATAATGAGGAAGATTATGAAAATATTTTTTGTATCACTGGGTTGTGACAAGAATCTGGTGGATTCGGAAATGATGATTGGAATGCTTGCAAAAAGCGGTCATACCATCACAGATGATGAAAAAGAGGCAGATGTCGTGGTTGTCAATACCTGTTGCTTTATTTTAGATGCCAAACAGGAGAGCATTGACACGATCTTACAGATGGCGGAACTGAAAAAGAACGCTTCTTTGAAAGTGCTGATCGTAACCGGCTGCCTTGGTGAACGTTACCGTGAAGAAATACAGGCGGAGATTCCGCAGGTGGATGCAATTTTGGGAACCAATTCCTTTGACCTGATCGTACAGACGATTGACGAGGTCATGGAGGGCAAAAAACAGAATCATTTTACTGACATACAGGACACGCCTGTTTTTGGAAAAGAGCGTATGGTCACAACGGGCGGTCATTATGCTTACTTAAAGATTGCAGAGGGCTGTGACAAGCATTGTACCTACTGCATTATTCCTAAGATCCGCGGGGATTTCCGTTCGGTTCCCATGGAAGTATTGTTAAAAGAAGCACAGAAACTGGCACATGATGGTGTAAAGGAACTGATTCTCGTGGCACAGGAGACCACGGTATACGGCAAGGATTTATATGGAAAAAAAGTACTGCCGGAGCTGTTAGAAAAACTGGCAGCGATCGAAGAACTGCAGTTTATCCGCATTCTCTATTGTTACCCGGAAGAAATCACGGATGAACTGATTGCGGTAATCAAAAAAGAACCCAAGATCTGTCATTATCTGGATATGCCAATCCAGCACGCAGCGGATCCGATATTAAAACGGATGGGACGAAGAACGAGCCATGAGCAGCTGCGCAGCATCATTACCAAACTTCGCACAGAAATACCGGATATCTGTCTGAGAACAACTTTGATCACCGGATTTCCGGGTGAAACGAAGCAGGATTTTGCGCTGTTAAAAGAATTTGTAAAAGAAATGCGTTTTGACAGGCTGGGCGTTTTTCCGTATTCACCGGAAGAGGGCACGCCTGCGGCACGTATGAAAAAGCAGATACCTACCTTTTTAAAGAAGATGAGAAGAAATGAGATCATGCGCTTACAGCAGAAGATCGCATTCGAAAGGGCAGAAGAGATGATCGGACAGAAATTATCGGTCATGATCGAGGGAAAACTGCCCGAAGACGGCGTTTTTATCGGCAGAACCTACAAGGATGCGCCCAATGTGGACGGCATGGTGTTTGTAAACAGTGACAGGGAACTGGTGACGGGGGATGTGGTCACGGTCGGGATCACGGATTTTCATGAATACGATTTAATAGGAGAAGAACAATGAATTTACCCAATAAATTAACGATTATCAGAGTGATTCTGATTGTACCCTTTGTTTTTATCATGTTGACGGATGTATGCGGTGATATGGGAAAATGGATTGCGTTAGCCATTTTTATCATCGCCAGCCTGACGGACCTTTTGGATGGAAAGATTGCCAGAAAATACAATCTGATTACCAATTTTGGTAAATTTATGGATCCGCTTGCGGACAAATTACTTGTCTGTGCAGCCATGATTTGTTTGGTGGAAATGGGAAAGATTCCGTCATGGGTGGTAATCATTATCATCAGCCGTGAGTTTATCATCAGCGGCTTCCGCCTGATCGCTTCGGACAACGGCATAGTGATCGCAGCCAGTTACTGGGGCAAGTTTAAAACGGTTTTCCAGATGATCATGGTTATTTTGATGATTGCAGATATTGAGGCAATTGCTCTTTTTACACAGATCATCATGTGGATCGCCCTGATTCTTACGGTGATCTCACTGGTGGATTATCTGAAAAAGAACTGGCATGTAATGGATGAACAGAAATAGGGATAAAAAAATGGGAATGAATTTGGAAGAACAGATCGTTTCAAGAATGGCAGAAAAGAAATTGACGCTCAGCGCAGCCGAATCCTGTACGGGAGGGATGTTTTCTGCCCGCATCATCAATGTATCGGGGGCTTCCGATGTGTATGAAGCCGGATTTGTGACCTATGCAAACCGGGCAAAACACGAACTGATCGGAGTAAAAAAGAAAACCCTGAAAGAATATGGTGCTGTCAGCAGACAGACGGCAAAAGAGATGGTGAAGGGAACCTTAAAGGCATCCGGCGCGGATTATGCGGTGGCAATCACGGGGATTGCCGGACCGGGCGGCGGTACGGAACAAAAGCCCGTCGGGCTGGTGTATATCGGATGCGGAAGGAAACACCATATTGTGGTAAAAGAGTACCGATTTGACGGGGACAGAATGGGAAACAGACAGGCAAGCGTTCAGGCAGCCATGGAACTTTTGTGGGAAATGCTGACAAAAAAAGAGGAAGAAAGAAGGTAGGGGATTCGATGGAAGATTATTATAAGGAAAACGCAGAGGAAAGTATTGTTGAAAATACAGTAGAAAGCACGGATGAAAATCCTTATAAAGTTCATATGAATAATTCACCGTATTCCCCTTTGTATATACCGGAGCAGAATAAGAAAAATAACCGGATTACGATTGTACTGGTGGGAATCCTGCTGTTTTGCCTGATTATCGGTATGATATTAGCAGTGGCAAAACTGGTGCAGGAAGCAGAAAAAGAGGTGGCTGCCAATCTTCCGGCATGGAAAGAGAGTTTTCAATCCTTTCAGGAGGAACTGAAGAGGGAATTACAGGAACCGTACGCTAAGAAACCGGAAACGGATGTGTATATTCCGCAGGAAGAATATGGCTACAAAGAAGAAATTCCTTATATTCCGCAGGAAGAATATGGCTACAAAGAAGAAATTCCTTATACTCCGCAGGAAGAATACGGATATGATGAGGATAAAAAGCCCTATGTTCCGCAGGCAGAGGATGAGTATTATGTGGAACTTGCGGATGCAATCCGGGATGATCTTTCTTATAAGGTAACTAAAACGGATTACAGTTACAGCGATGAAACAGGCGGTGTACTTGTTTACGTGGAATATCCCCGGGTAAGCGGTACGGGATTTGATGATAAATTCAATGAGATATTGGAAACGTCTGCCATGTATTATGCAAAGGAACTTGGCGCAGGCAATGTTTTTGACAGTATCGTGATTGTTATGGCATATATAACCTATATGGATGAGAATACATTGTCCGTGGTACTGGATGAAACGTATTCAGATGGTAACTGGTACTCGCAGTCGGATCTGTACTGCCTTAACTTTGATATAAAAACCGGGACCTGTCGTTATAACACCGAGATCATACAGCCGTCCGCTGCACTCGTACAGGCTTTCCGGGATATGTCCGAATATCAGAACGGAACCGTCGAGAATCTGGATAGGATGTCCGATGAAGAAATCCTTTCGTATTTTTCGGATGAAGATTCCCTGATCCTGTTTTATACGCCGGTCGGACTGGAAATCGGATTGAACTATGAGGAGGGCTGGATCACGGCAACCTTAAAAGAATATGAGCAATATTTAAACAGACTGTAAAATCAGAACAGGATGTGTTATAATCGGAGCACATATATTGAAGATTCTGTCCATATCGTAATCTTGTAGTTGACAAAAACGAACATATGTTTTAAACTGTCCTTAGAACATTTGTTCTGATAAAGGAGAGCAAACATGGAAAGAGAAGATAAGTTAAAAGCATTGGATGCCGCATTGGCACAGATTGAGAGACAGTACGGAAAGGGTGCCGTTATGAAACTGGGAGATCCTTCCAGTCAGATGAATGTGGAGACGACACCGACCGGGGCACTCAGCCTTGACATTGCACTTGGTCTGGGCGGTATTCCCAAGGGACGTATTATAGAGATCTATGGACCGGAGTCCAGTGGTAAGACCACAGTTACCCTTCATATGATCGCAGAAGTACAAAAGAGGGGCGGAATTGCAGGATTTATTGATGCAGAACATGCCTTAGACCCGGTATATGCCAGAAATATTGGCGTGGATATTGACAATTTATACATATCCCAGCCGGACAATGGAGAACAGGCACTGGAGATCACAGAGACCATGGTGCGTTCCGGCGCAGTGGATATCGTAGTAGTGGACTCCGTTGCAGCACTGGTTCCCAAGGCTGAGATTGATGGAGATATGGGAGATTCCCATGTCGGCCTGCAGGCACGTCTGATGTCACAGGCACTTCGTAAACTGACTGCCGTAATCAGCAAGTCCAATTGTACGGTTATTTTTATCAACCAGCTTCGTGAGAAAGTGGGTGTTATGTTTGGTAATCCGGAGACAACAACGGGTGGACGTGCGCTCAAGTTTTACTCTTCCGTCAGACTGGATGTGCGCAGGATCGAATCCCTGAAGCAGGCAGGAGAAGTCATCGGTAACCGTACACGTGTCAAAGTCGTTAAGAACAAGATTGCACCACCGTTTAAAGAGGCCGAATTTGATATTATGTTTGGTCAGGGAATATCCAAGGTGGGCGATATTCTGGATTTGGCAGCCGAACTGAGTATTATTGTTAAGAGTGGAGCATGGTATGCGTATGAGGGCAATAAGATCGGTCAGGGTCGTGAGAATGCCAAGATTTATTTAAAAGAACATCCGGAAGTATGTTCCGAAGTAGAACAGAAGGTAAGGGTACATTATGGATTTGAGCAGGCAGCTTCCACAGCAGAAGCAGTATCCGATACCGGAAAGAACAAAAAAGAAACAGAAGCATAAAGTGGAGAACACATATGGTTGTTACGGATATTATAGAAGTGACAAAAGCTAGGAGCAGAGTGTTTCTGGATGGAGAATTCGCCTTTGTATTATACAAAGGCGAATTGCGCTTATATCAGCTACAAAAAGGTGGCGAGGTATCAAAGGAAGTTGCAGACGAGATTGTAAATACCCTGCTTCCTAAGAGGGCCAAGAAACGAAGTCTGATGCTTTTACAAAAAAAGGACTATACGGAGACGGAATTAAGGCGCAAACTGTCAGAGGGAGAATACCCTTTGGAAGTAATCGACCAGGCGATCGCCTATGTAAAATCTTTTCACTATGTTGATGATGAGAGATATTGCAGAAACTATATCACCTGTTATTCTTCTAAATGGAGCAAACAGCAGATCACGGCCAAACTAAGCGTAAAGGGCATTGACCGGAAGATGACACACGCCATATACGAAGAATTGCTCCGGGATGGTTCCTTATCCTGCCGGGAAGAAGAACTGATCCGGGATATATTACGCAAGAAACATTACGATCCTTCCAACGCAGATCCCAGGCAACGCCAGGCATTGTACCGGCATTTACTTTATAAGGGATTTTCTATGGATCGTATACAATCTGTTTTGGGAGAATGGGAATCGTAGTTTTTGTCAGTAAGATCATTTCACTACTTGACATAACGTGGTTTAGCGTATAGAATTGAACTGTTGTAGAATGCTTAGTCAAATGTTAGTTATGTCTGGATTTTATTTTTTTAGTCCGGTTACATACATTTAGCTTAAGGCAATATAAGTACAATGAAAATCTAATAAGGAGGTGCTCCTGTACATGCTTGGAATTATTATAGCTGTATTGGTGACGCTCGTTATTGCGGTTCCGGTTTCTTCTGTTGTGACATCCAATGTCCAGAAGAAGTCTGCTAACTCCAAGATTGGGAATGCAGAAGAAAAGGCAAGAGAGATTATCGATGAAGCCTTAACGACTGCAGAGGCAAAGAAGCGTGAAGGTGTCCTTGAGATTAAAGAAGAGTCCATTCGTGCAAAGAATGAACTTGACAAGGAGATCAAAGAACGCAGAGCCGAGATCCAGAAGAATGAGAGAAGAATTCAGCAGAAAGAAGAAAACATCGACCGTAAATCTGACGCCATCGAAAAAAAGGAAGCAAGTCTGAATGCAAGGGAAGAAGAACTCAACAAACAAAAAGAGTCCATTGCCAGACTGAATGAAGAACGCGTACAGGAACTCGAACGAATCTCTGGTTTAACCTCCGATCAGGCAAAAGATTACTTATTGAAAATTGTTGAAGATGAAGTGAAACATGAAACGGCAATCATGGTCAAGGAACTTGAGAGCCGTGCTAAGGAAGAAGCAGATAAGAAAGCAAAGGAATATGTGGTAAGTGCCATCCAAAGATGCGCTGCCGACCATGTTTCCGAGACAACGGTTTCTGTTGTGCAGCTTCCGAATGATGAGATGAAAGGCAGAATCATTGGTAGGGAAGGTAGAAATATCCGTACCATCGAGACTCTTACAGGTGTAGATCTGATCATCGATGATACACCGGAAGCAGTTATCCTTTCTACATTCGATCCTATTCGTCGTGAAGTAGCCCGTATTGCGTTAGAAAAATTGATCGTGGACGGACGTATTCATCCGGCAAGAATCGAAGAAATGGTAGAAAAGGCACAGAAGGAAGTCGAGACTATGATTAAAGAAGAGGGTGAGTCTGCCGTACTTGAAGTTGGAGTACATGGTATTCATCCCGAATTAGTCCGCTTACTTGGTAAGATGAAGTTTAGAACCAGTTATGGTCAGAACGCCTTAAAGCACTCCATTGAAGTGGCTCATTTATCAGGGCTGCTTGCATCCGAGATGGGTCTGGATGTGCGTATGGCTAAGAGAGCCGGCTTGTTACATGATATCGGTAAAGCCGTTAATCATGAGATGGAAGGCTCCCATATCCAGTTAGGCGTAGAATTATGTAAGAAATACAAAGAATCCCATTTAGTAATAAATGCGGTTGAATCCCATCATGGTGATGTGGAACCTACTTCCTTGATAGCCTGTATTGTACAGGCTGCGGATACAATCTCTGCAGCCAGACCGGGCGCAAGACGTGAGACACTGGAAGCTTACACCAGTCGTCTTCGTCAGTTAGAAGAAATCACAAACAATTTCAAAGGTGTTGATAAGTCTTTTGCTATTCAGGCAGGACGTGAGATTCGTGTAATGGTAGTTCCGGAACAGATTAACGATGCTGACATGGTATTACTTGCCCGCGACATTTCCAAACAGATTGAAGCTGAATTGGAATATCCCGGACAGATCAAAGTAAACGTGATCCGTGAAAGCCGCGTAATCGATTATGCGAAATAAGTTATTACTTTAATGACAAACACAGAAGAGTCTAGAAAACAATGATTTTCTAGGCTCTTTTTAACTTTATTTATTTTTTTGTACTGTATTTGCGTGCCTGATTCTCAGAATTTTAAAAAACAGGGATTGACAAAGCCCGCTATTCTAGTAAAATATCAGTAATGCATGATTGTATACGATTATACGATTGTGTATTTTGAGGAGTAAAATAAGAAGAATAAGGACGGGACATACTATGAAAGCATACAAGAATCTCAGCAAAGAAGAATTACAGGCATTACTTGCACAATTAGAGGCTGCTTTTGAAGATGCCAGAGGAAAAGGTCTGAATCTGAATATGGCAAGAGGCAAGCCATCGGTTGCACAGTTAAATATGTGCACGGAAGTAGTAGCAGAATTGAATACCGTTTCCGATTATATTACGGAAAGTGGCGTTGACTGCCGTAACTATGGAGAATTAACCGGTATTTATGAAGCTAAGAAGTTGATGGGTGACCTTTTAGGGGTTTGTGCAGAACAGGTGATCGTTTGTGGCAACTCTTCTTTGAACATTATGTATGACACAATTTCCCGTTCCGTTGTGTTTGGCGTAAACGGTGGCACACCATGGTCCAAACTGGATAAAGTTAAATTCTTATGCCCGGTTCCGGGATACGATCGTCATTTTGCGATTACGGAACTTTTTGGCATTGAAATGATCAATATTCCGATGACACAGGATGGTCCGGATATGGATCTGGTCAGAAAATACGTGGAAAATGATGAGGCAGTAAAAGGTATCTGGTGCGTGCCTAAGTATTCCAATCCATCCGGCGTAACCTATTCGGATGAGACCGTAAGGGCATTTGCGGCGTTAAAACCGGCTGCAAAAGATTTCCGTATTTTCTGGGATAATGCTTATGTGGTACATGATCTGTACGAGGATAGAAAAGATCACTTAGTAGAGATTCTTTCTGCCTGCAAAGAAGCCGGCAATGAAGATATGGTGTATGAATTCTGTTCCACTTCCAAGATTACCTTTGCAGGTGCCGGAATTGCAGCAGTGGCATCCAGTGTTGCCAACTTAGAATGGATGAAAAAGACATTGACGATCCAGACCATCAGTTATGATAAGATCAATCAGCTGCGTCACGTACGTTTCTTTGACGGCAAAGTGGAAGGCATTTATGAGCGTATGAGCAAACAGGCGGAGTTCATGCGTCCCAAATTTGATGCGATCTTAGAGCGATTTGATAAAGAACTCGAAGGGCTTGAGATTGGTACCTGGTCCCGTCCAAATGGTGGTTATTTTATCTCTTTTGAAGCCATGGAAGGCTGCGCAAAAGAAATTGTGGCAAAATGTAAGGAAGCCGGTGTGACGCTGACAGGAGCCGGTGCCACATACCCTTATGGAAAGGATCCCAAAGACTCCAATATCCGTATCGCACCATCCTATCCGGAACTGGATGAACTTGTGGAAGCATGTGAGATCTTTATCCTCTGTGTAAAACTGGTTAGTGTAAAGAAATTATTAAACAAGTAGAATGCGGGGCAGGACCGGTATGGTAAAAGGATATAAAAGGGTAAACAGGGAACTGGTCGCGAAAGGTGCGATCATTGATTACTATCAGGATACGATGGAGATTCCCAATGGAAGTACGGCAAAATGGGATTTTATCAAACACAAAGGTGCGGCAGCCTGCGTAGCAGTCAAACCCAACGGCAATCTGATTATGGTGCGTCAGTATCGAAACGCATTGGAACGGGAGACCATTGAGATTCCGGCAGGCGGTATCAATCCGGGCGAGGATATGCGCAGTGCGGCATTGCGCGAATTGGAAGAAGAGACGGGATATCGTGCCGGCAGGTTTGAATTCCTATTATCCATCCGTACCACGGTGGCCTTTTGCAATGAAAAGATTGATATTTATTTGGCAGAAGATTTACAGGAAGGCACCCAGCATCTGGATGAGGATGAGTACTTAGAAATCGTGGAATATCCGCTTTCCGAACTGCTTTCGATGATTGACAAAGGAATCATTGAAGATTCTAAGACCATATGCGCATTACTTGCGTATCAAAGGAAGATCATGCAAAAATAGAATTGTGAAATCTGTGTGAAATATCCGCAGAAATGCTTGCACTCTGATTTATTTTACGGCATACTTAATGAAAATTATTTGATAATTGTGAGGTTGAGTATGAAGAGAAAATGGATCGGAGTGTTTTTTTGTCTGCTTTTTTCGATGGTGTTTATAACAGGGTGCGGCAGCACGGAAGGAAAGACGGACGAAAATGTGACGGCGGGAAAAACAAATACGGAACTGGCGAAGTGTTATGGAGCAACCGTTATTGAACTTGACGATTCTAAGATTCTTGTGGATGGAGAACAGGCGGCAATTCTGAATGCGGAGGATGCGCAGGAAGATACGGCTTTAGATCTGCCTGCAGTGTATACAGCAAATGACATCGTCTTTTATCTGGAAGGACAGGGATTTATGTATGGTGACGGAAGTGAGGAAGATGAGCACTCGCAGGAAGAAGCGGATGCACATACAGTACTGCATATTTCAAAGCCGGGCAGTTATGTAATAAGCGGAACACTGACAGCAGGTCAGATTGCGGTTGATCTGGGAGAAGATGCCAAAGAGGATGAAGAGGCAGTGGTAACCCTGATCCTGAATAATACAGATATTACGTGCAGCGTGGCTCCGGCGGTTATTTTTTATAATGTTTACGAATGTTCTTCCGATGTGGAGGAAGATGCCACCAAAGATGTGGATACACAGAATGCAGGAGCCAATGTGATAATAGCGGATGGTTCCGTAAATCAGGTTAACGGTTCTTATGTGGCAAGAATCTATAAATCCGTGGAACTGAATGAGGATGGCACGGAAGTGGTGGAAAATAAGAAACTGCATAAATACGATGGTGCTTTTTACTCCAAACGGTCCATGAATGTGAGCGGTGAAGAAGAGGGCAATGGTGTGCTGAATATTCAGGCAGAAAATGAGGGTCTCGATTCGGAACTTCATTTAACGATCAATGGCGGCATTATCAATATTACGGCGGGGAATGACGGGATCAATACCAATGAGGATAATGTGTCCGTTACAACGGTAAATGGCGGTACTCTGAATATTGTAGTGGACGGATCTACAAAGGAAGGGGATGGCATTGATTCTAACGGATGGCTTGTGATCAACGGCGGAACAGTTACGGCGCAGGCGTGTTCCTTCAGTCAGGATGCCGGCATTGATTCGGATAAAGGGATCCATATAGGTGGCGGAAGTGTATGGGCAACCGGAAGTATGTATGATGAGATTGCAGAGGATTCCCAGAATTATATTGCTTTTTCCTGCGATGAAAAGCAGCCGGGAGGAAACACTTATACAATAAAAGATGAAGATGGAAATACCATAGGCAGTTTTACCGGTGTAAATGATTTTACCGTTCTGATCTACAGCGATGAAACTTTACAGGAGGGCAGGTATTCCCTCTGGAATGGGGAAACACAGGTGTCCGTCCAGACAACCAATACGGGAGCGAGGGGCGGCCGTCCACCACACATGCCGGATGGAGAGCGTCCACCGGAAATGAAAGAAATGCCGGATGGAGAGCGTCCGCCGGAAATGAAAGAAATGCCGGATGGAGAGCAACCACCGGAAATGAAAGAAGGAGAACAGCCACCGGAAATGCCGGATGGCAAACAGCCACCTGAAAAGGACGCTGAGACAGAATATGTACCAAAAGGAAATCCCATGCAGAATGGGAAGGGGGATTTCATGGATCTTTACAAAATGAAGTAGGACAAGTTTTTATTTCGCAGATGTTTTCATATACTAAACAGAACCTGTTTGGGAATGTGAAAAATGAATCATATCGTAAAAGATAATGCGTGCAATGCGCTTTACCTGACAAAGCAAAAAAGAAAATTAACGGAGAATGAAATTGTGTTTGGAATCTGCTTCCTGATAGGGGCTGTATGGGTCACTGTGTTAGCAAGAGGAAAAACACCGGAAAATACAGTATTGAGTCAGGCACTGTCGGCAGTCTTTTTAGAACAGGGATGGAATGGAAAGATGCTTTTCTTACAGTGCCTTTACAGCAGGGGCATACTTATGCTCCTTTTGCTGTTTTTAGCATACACACCGTTTCGGAAACTGACCTTTCGACTGGTAACCGCTTATCTGGGAGTATCGTTTGGAATCCTGTTTAAATTGTTTTTTTGCTGGTATGGTATGGGTGGCGTGGGCCTTTTGCTTGTATCCATGCTTCCGCATTTTTTATTTTACTGGATGGCATATGGACTCTTATATTGGGAAAGTGATCCGGGAAGGTGCAGGACGCTGAAAAAACCGGTGGGCATTCTGATTGCTATCGGGGTTGTCATAATGGGAATTGTGATAGAAAGTTATGTTAATCCATTTTTACTGCGAAGTTATTTAAAAATATTTTCCGGGTAATAATACTACATCTAGTTAAATAAAAAAATTAGTTTTCGATATCTTGTACTGCTTTTGAAGAAGTTGAAAAAATGCCGTTTTTAGGCAAAATTATTCGTTGCTTTTCTCCAAAATTATGATTATAATGACACGTATACGACAAGAAATCGGTCTTGTTGTAAAGACTGGGGGAAGGTTTTTAATCATGCAAAAAGAAATTGATTCCTTTATTTCTTATTTACATAATGTAAAACAATCCTCAACCAATACACAGATGTCATACCGTAGAGATTTAAAGAAATTTGATGCTTTTTGTAAAGAAAGAGGAATTACTTCTGTTTCCCGATTGAAAGCACAGGATTTAGAAGCGTATGTAGATGGAATGGGAGAGGAGCAGTTCAAACCGGCAACGGTTTCCAGAAATATCGCATCGCTGAAAGCCTGGGTTCATTTTTTGCAGGAAGAGGGCATTTTGACGGAAGATATCTCGACCACTTTGAAGGTGCCCAAGATTGAAAAAAAGGTACCGGAGATCATGACGATGAACGAAGTCGGACTTTTATTGGAGCAGCCATCCAGTAACAATCCCAAGGAGATCCGTGACAAAGCCATGTTGGAACTTTTGTATGCAACGGGGATACGGGTTTCGGAACTGATTTCGTTACAGATAGAAGATCTGAATCTGCAGATGAATTATATTACGTGCAAGGACAGCAGCAAAGAGCGTATGATTCCGTTTGGACAAAAGGCGCGTACCGCATTGATGCAGTACATGGAATCAGCCCGTGAGAAAATGCTGTCGGATGTGAACAATCATATCTTGTTTGTGAACTGTTCAGGGAAAGCCATGAGCAGACAGGGCTTTTGGAAACTGATCAAGTACTATGCCAAAAAAGCAGGTATTACAGCGGATATCACTCCTCATACATTGCGTCATTCCTTTGCCGCTCATCTGGTAGAAAACGGAGCGGATTTAAAAAGCGTACAGGAGATGTTAGGTCATTCCGATATCTCCACCACTCAGATTTATGCCAACATGAATCACAATCACTTACGTGAAGTTTATAAGAAAGCCCATCCGAGAGGATGAGAAGCGATTAGATACATAAATAAAACACCGGAAGATGAACGGACATTTCCCGGTGTTTTTTTATTCTTTTTTATTCTATTGCATTACACCAATTCTGCGATCTCATACAACAGAGCTTCCGTATCTGCAAAACCAAGGCAGGGGTCCGTGATGGACTTGCCGTATACGCCATCGCCGATCTTCTGGCAGCCTTCTTCAATGTAACTTTCGATCATAACACCCTTTACCAACTTGTGGATATCGGGGTTAACACGTCTGCTGTGAATGACCTCTTTGGTAATACGGATCTGTTCCTTGTACTGCTTGTTAGAATTGTTGTGGTTTGTGTCAATGATGCAGGCGGGATTTAACAGATCCCTCTCCGCATACAGGGAAAGGAGAGTTGTCAGATCCTCATAATGGTAGTTGGCAAGACTTCTTCCGTATTTGTTGACGGAACCACGCAAAATCGTATGGGCAAGCGGATTGCCGGACGTTTTTACTTCATAGCCGCGGTAGGTAAAAGAATGACTGTGCTGTGCGGCGTAAACGGAGTTTAACATAACGGAAAAATCACCACTGGTCGGATTCTTCATGCCTGCCGGAATATCAAAACCGCTTACGGTCAGACGGTGTTGCTGGTCCTCTACGGAACGTGCTCCGATGGCAACATAGGAAAGAATGTCGCTTACATAGCCCCAGTTTTCAGGGTAGAGCATCTCATCGGCGCTGGTCAGACCGGAAACTTCCATGGCACGGACATGCATGGAACGCATGGCTAACAGTCCCTGTCGGAAATCTTCTTTTTTTTCGGGATCCGGCTGGTGTACGATGCCTTTGTATCCGTCTCCGGTGGTTCGCGGTTTGTTGGTATAGATGCGGGGAACCAGCATAAGTTTGTCTTTGACCCGTTCGTTCACCTTGCTGAGACGTTCTACATAATCGCAGACGGCATCCGCGTTGTCAGCAGAACAGGGACCGACGATTACTAAAAATCGGTCGTCTTTTCCCGTGATAATATCGTGAATCATGCCATCCCTTTCTTTTTTTAATTGTAACAGGGGAGCGGGGACGGGAAATTCCTCCCGGATTTCTTCCGGTGTCGGAAGCTTTTGGATAAATTCAAAACTCATTTTTATATTATGGCAAAAAGCCATTTCCTCCATATGTGTATTTTGCATCCCAAACATGCCTTCCTATTTTAGCACAGAAAGATCGGGAAAAAAACAGGTTATTTTTGCAAAATACAACTTTTTTATGCTTTGGCATACTTGCGGAGACTGAAGATGCAGCACAGGGCAGAAAAACATTGTCCGGCAAGCAACCCAAGGATATAACCGGGGATACCGATGCGGCAGACCAAAAGGAATACGGAGGCGATGCGCAGCAGAAGTGTCCCGATATTGATAAAGAGTGTTGTATACGTTTTCCCCAATCCGTGAAGGATACTGCCAAGGGATGAGGTGATGTATAAAAAGGGGCAGATAAAACTTAAAGACACAATATAGTCCCCGGCTGTCTTACTGTGAAAAAGAAGGTCCCCGGCTAAGTGACCGCCAAAGAAAAAGACAGCACTGCAGGGGATTCCCAGAGCAAAACTAAATTGGATGCATCGTTTGATGACTATAGAGATTTCCTGATTGCGGTTACATGCCTGGGCTTCGGAAATCTGTGGCAGGAGCAGGACGGATATGGAATTGACAAGAGAGCAGGGAAGAAGGATCACCGTGAGCGCCATACCCGTCAGAACGCCAAACAAAGACAGGGATTCTTCTGTACTGTATCCGTAAACACGTAACATTTCCGGTATATAGATATTTTCCACGCTCTGCAACAGATTGACGATGATACGGCTGATGCTTAAAGGAACCGCCATGGAAAGAAGACATTGCATGGTTTTTTGACAGGAAAGAATCTGTCCGGGAAAAAGAGGCATATGTTGTTTGATTTTTGTTTGCAGGACGGACAAATTGGGTAGAATGATACAGAAGGCAAGGACGGAACTGATGCATTCTGCAATGCCGGCTCCGGCAGCGGTTAAAAATAAGGGTGGTGTAATCCCTTTTTGCAGGAAGATCCGGCAGAGAAGATACACGCTAAAGACCCGTCCTAATTGTTCTACAAATTGTAAAAGAGCCGGAATCTGTGCCTTCTTTTTTCCATAATAATAGCCGTTCATACAACTGTGGATTGCGGAAAAAGGAAAGGAAAGGGCAAGCAATCGCAAAATGGGTGCCGTTCTTTTCTCTAAGAGCACATACACAGCAATGGGATCCGAAAAAAGGAAGATCACACCGGAAAATAGCAGGGAGAGCATACCCGTGATACCAATGCCTGCGGATAAAAAACGCAATGACATTTGGGAATCTTCTTTTTGGGCAGCCACAAATCGCGAGATTGCAGTCTGAAATCCGGCACAGCACAAGGAATAGGCAATGGACATAATGGGTGATGTTAACTGGAAAATGCCCATTCCTTCCTCTCCAAAAGTCTGGGATATAAAAATACGGTAAAAAAAACCGATAAAGCGGCATAAAAAACTCACTCCTGTAAGGAGAATCGTACCATAAATGAAAGATTTGTGGGGGATTTTCATAAGGCCTCTTTTATGTTATGATTGATAAATATTATGCATTTAGTGTCGTTGACAGAACGGATAGCGGGTGCTATATTGAATACGAAGTAATTTGGTAGGAATTGAAAGAAGGTGCTATTCTTGGAAAAGATTATATATTTAGATAATGCGGCAACCACCAAAACGGCTCCGGAAGTAGTGGAGGCAATGCTTCCTTATTTTTCTCAGCATTACGGCAATCCAAGCAGTATTTATTCATTAGGAGCAGAGAGCAAAAAGGCGGTAACGCAGGCACGTGAGATCATTGCAGAAAGTCTTTTTTGCAAGACAAACGAGATTTATTTTACAGCGGGCGGTTCCGAATCTGACAACTGGGCGCTGAAAGCGGCTGCAGAAGCCTATAAAGAAAAAGGAAAACACATCATCACCTCTAAGATTGAGCATCATGCGATTTTGCATACCTGTGAATATCTGGAAAAACAGGGATACGAAGTGACCTATTTAGATGTGGATGAAAAGGGAATGGTGGATCCTACACAGTTGGAAAATGCCATTCGTGAAGATACAATTCTGATCTCCATTATGTTTGCCAATAATGAGATCGGAACGATCGAACCCATCAAAGAGATCGGGGCGATCGCTAAAAAGCATCATGTGATCTTCCATACGGATGCGGTACAGGCGTTTGGACAGGTTCCCATCAACGTGGATGAATACAATATTGATATGTTAAGTGCCAGCGGTCACAAACTGAACGGACCAAAGGGTATTGGTTTCTTATATATAAGAACGGGCTTAAAACTTCGCTCATTTGTGCATGGCGGACAGCAGGAAAGAGGACGTCGTGCCGGAACAGAAAATGTACCGGGCATTGTAGGACTTGGCGCAGCCGTAAAAAGAGCCTTCTCCATAATGGAAGAAAAAACGGCAAAAGAAACAGAACTGCGTGATTATTTTATTGAACAGTTGGAAACAAAGATCGATCACTGCTGGTTAAACGGAGATCGTATTCACAGACTTCCCAATAACGTTCATTTTGGATTTGAATTTGTAGAAGGAGAATCCCTTTTGATCAAACTGGATATGGCGGGTATCTGTGCTTCCAGCGGATCGGCATGTACATCCGGTTCCTTAGATCCTTCCCATGTTCTGTTAGCGATCGGCCTGCCTCATGAAAGAGCACACGGCTCTCTTCGACTGACACTGAGCGAGGAGATCACAAAAGAAGATGTGGATTATACGGTTTCCGTGATCAAGGAGACCGTGGAATATATGCGTAATATGTCTCCTTTATACGAGGATTTCCTGAAAAAACAGCAAAAGTAAGACAAACATTTATTGTTTGGACTGTAGGAAAAGGACACAGTACGGGCGATGGATAAGAAAAGTTAAGTTTGAGAAAAGCAGAAAAGAGGATTAGTATGTATAGTGAAAAGGTAATGGATCATTTTCAAAATCCGAGAAATGTAGGGGAAATAGAAGATGCCAGCGGAGTAGGTACAGTTGGAAATGCCAAATGCGGCGATATCATGCGTATTTATCTGGATATTGATGAAAACCAGATTATCCGTGACTGCAAGTTCAAGACTTTTGGCTGTGGCGCAGCTGTGGCAACCAGCAGCATGGCAACGGAACTGGTAATCGGCAAATCCGTGCAGGAGGCCATGAAGGTAACCAACAAAGCGGTTATGGAAGCACTGGATGGCCTTCCGCCGGTTAAGGTACATTGTTCCCTCCTTGCAGAAGAAGCCATTCATGCGGCATTGTGGGATTATGCACAGAAAAATGGCATTGTGATAGAAGGACTGGAAAAACCAAAGTCCGATATCCATGAAGGAGAAGAAGAGGAACAGGAAGAATACTAGGATCGTAAAATGCATCGGCTCAAAAGAAAAAGTCCGATGCATTTTTGCAATCAGGATGATAATAAATACAAAATTCCCGGTACACCCGGTTAATGAAAAACGGATGTAGCGGTTGTGCAATTTTGTTACAACAGGAATTTTGGAAATGAGGATTACGATGGGTAAAAAAGTTGTTGTCGGAATGTCCGGCGGCGTGGATTCTTCCGTGGCCGCCTTTCTGCTAAAAAATCAGGGATATGATGTGATCGGGGTGACGATGCAGATCTGGCAGGATGAGGAAAACCAGCAGATAGAGGAAAATGGTGGCTGCTGTGGTCTTTCGGCGGTGGATGATGCCCGAAGAGTTGCGCAGATGCTTGATATCCCGTATTACGTGATGAATTTTAAAAGAGAATTTAAAGAAAATGTAATGGATTATTTTGTGGGAGAATACCTATGCGGTCGCACGCCCAATCCCTGCATTGCCTGCAATCGTTTTGTGAAATGGGAAAGCCTTTTGCAAAGGAGTTTATCCCTTGGAGCAGATTATATTGCGACCGGACATTATGCAAGGATCGACCGGTTGGATAACGGACGTTACTCTTTAAAAACATCCGTAACGTCAGCAAAGGATCAGACCTATGCTTTATACAATCTGACACAGGAACAACTCTCCAAAACGCTGATGCCGGTTGGGGAATACACCAAAGAGCAGATTCGTCAGATCGCCGTCAGCGAAAAGATCCCGGTTGCACACAAAAAGGACAGCCAGGAGATCTGCTTTATTCCGGATAATGACTATGCTTCCTTTATTGAAAAAGAAACAGACGGCAATGTTCCGAAAGCAGGTAATTTTGTCACAAAAGAGGGAATCATACTCGGACAGCACAAGGGCATTACTCATTACACGATCGGGCAGCGCAAGGGACTGAACCTTGCCATGGGACATCCGGTATTTGTAACGCAGATCCGCCCGGATACAGATGAAGTTGTGATAGGAGAAGCAGAAGATGTATTTACATCGGAACTTTGCTGCAACAAACTCAATTTCATGGCGGTTGAAGATATCCCGGATTCCTACCGTGCACTGGTCAAAATCCGCTACAGCCACAAGGGAGAAATGGCAACCCTTTACCGCACCGGATCAGACGAGATCCGCTGCGTGTTTGACAACCCGGTCCGCGCCGTCACACCGGGCCAGGCGGTCGTTTTCTACGAAAACGACTATATCTTAGGCGGCGGAACAATTGTATAGAAAAGAAACAGCCGTGGGCAGGACGCCCCTTAAAGTCAGTGTACTGTGACATATCAGTACATTCGCCTGACTTTTGGGGGCCTCTGTCCACGGCTGTTTCTGCATTAAGGGCTGGAACTGGTGGTGTTGTTGTGCTGTGTTTTGGTATAAAGTGAAATTTTACGTGTCCACTTTAATAGGAACATTTTAAATGTAGTGTTTTGGACATATGCAGGAAAATAGCAAGCGTATGCCCAAAAAAGAAATT
>CAYLSH010000021.1:0-24197 GCA_964386235.1 uncultured Lachnospiraceae bacterium
AGATAATGTGAGGTATAACATGAAAAATATAGCAATGATCACAGGTGTTACCGGACAAGATGGTTCTTATCTGGCTGAGTTTTTATTAGAGAAAGGATATGAGGTGCATGGTCTGATCCGCCGTCATAGTATTGAGGCAACTGACCGTATCGATCATCTGATCGCATCCTCCTATTACAATGTAAAGTTTTTTCTTCATTATGCAGATACAACGGATTCCAGCAATATGATCCGTCTGGTTTCCGAGATCAAACCGACGGAGGTATATAATCTTGCAGCGCAGTCCCATGTTGGGATCTCGTTTGAAGTGCCGGAATATACAGCGGATGCAACCGGAACATCCACACTCAAATTATTGGAAGCAATCCGTTTGTTCGGTGGTCCGTGCCGTTTTTATCAGGCATCGACATCGGAATTGTTCGGAGGACTTCCGGAAACAGCACCACAGAGCGAAAAGACTCCGTTCTACCCGAAGAGTCCCTATGGTGTTGCCAAATTGTATTCTTACTGGATTACGGTCAATTACAGAGAATCCTACAATATGTTTGCCTGCAACGGTATTTTATTTAATCATGAATCCCCAAGACGTGGTGAGAATTTCGTAACAAGAAAGATCACGCTGGCGATTGCCAATATCATGGCAGGAAAACAGGAGAAACTTTCTTTGGGAAATATGAATGCAAAACGTGACTGGGGATTTGCAGGTGATTATGTACAGGGTATGTGGCTGATGCTTCAGCAGGACAAGCCCGATGATTATGTACTGGCAACCAATGAAACCCATACGGTACGTGAATTCGTAGAAGCAGCATTTAAAGAACTGGGTATTACGATCCGCTGGGAAGGAACCGGTGTGGATGAAAAAGGATATGATGATGCAACCGGAAGACTGTTAGTGGATGTTAACCCGCAGTTCTATCGCCCGGCAGAAGTGGAATTCCTCTGGGGTGACTGCACCAAGGCAGAAACCCGGTTAGGATGGAAACGTGGGGTAGGATTTGAAGGTCTGGTAGCCATGATGATGGATTCGGATATGAAAGCCATCTGTGGTTATGGATGTGAAGAATATAAAAACAGGAAATAAGTTTATATGGCAATGATTTTGATTGACTGGCTCTATATTGCGGTTACCACGTTTTTGACGGGGTATGGCATATTGAGCCTTTTTGCCCGTTTAACCGGTTATCGGATACGGCATATGATTCCCTGTTTTTTAGCAGGGCTGGCAGGTGTGACGGTATACGCACAGTTTTTCAGTCTGTTTGCAGGCGTATCCACACTGGCAAATATCATCTTAATGGCATTTTGCCTGTGTATATTGGCAGGGGAGAGAAAGTCGCTTCTTGCTTTTGCATTGGAAGTGAGTGCACAATGGAATAAAGAGAAATGGAAATATGCAGCCGCCGTTTGCTTGATCCTTCTGATGGCATACGGAACGTCCAGGGGGTATATGCATTTTGACACCGGACTTTATCATGCCCAGAGTATCCGTTGGATCGAAGAATATGGCGTGGTGTGTGGTCTTGCTAACATTCAGGCAAGGTTTGGATATAACAGTGCGGCATTTCCGCTGACGGCATTGTACAGTATGAAGGGGGTATTTGGACAGTCTCTTCATGCGACGGCAGGCTTTTTTGCCCTGATAGCCTCTTTTATGGTATTGGATCTTTATAAGGTATTTACGGAAAAGAGAATCTTAATGGCTGATTTTATCAGACTGGGGCTTTTGTTTTATATCAGTGTTATTTTTTCGGAAATGATGTCACCGGCATCGGACTATTATGCGCAGTTACTCCTGTTTATGATCTTCATCCTGTGGTTAGAAGAAGATGAAAAACAAAAAAGCATGAATATTGTGGATGCGGTGCCCTATGGTCTGATCTGTGTTCTTGCAGTTTATGCGGTTACCATCAAATTTTCGGTGGCGGTTTTACTGCTTCTTGTGATAAAACCGGCGATTATGCTGATAAAGGGTAAGGAAGGAAAGAAGATTGCTGTTTTTTTGCTAACGGGATTTCTGACAGCACTGCCATTTTTTATCCGAAACGTGATCCTGACCGGATGGCTGGTATATCCCTTTGCCGGAATCGATCTGTTTGATGTGGACTGGAAAATACCTAAGGGGCAGGTAGAATACGATGCCACGGAGATCGGGGTATACGGAAAAGGATTAAACGATGTCGCATTGCAGGATACATCGTATTCTGTATGGGTGCCGGAATGGTTTGGTAATCTGAAATCACTGGAGAAGGTCTTTGTGCTTGTAACAACAGCAGCGATCGTATTGGGAGTTGCGTATCTGCTTGTGCAGAGTCTGCGCTCTGTCCGGAAAAAGAAGTGGCTTTTGGATCGGGAATTTGCGCTCGTATTTGGGGTATCTGTGATCGCAGCGGCATTTTGGTTTGTGTCCGCACCGCTGATAAGATATGGTTATGCATATGTAACGGTCATTCCCCTGCTTGCTTTTGGCTATTTCTTTTTACAATGGATGAAAAAAATAAGCAAGACGGCTTATCATAAAATACTTTATCGGGTATTTGCGCTGGCTGTGATCCTCTTTCTTTTTACGCGGGTAACAGGACTTGCCAAGGATATTGCAAGAACCTGCAGACAGCCTTATTATATAGCACAGATGGATTATGTGGATGGAGAAGCCCGGGTGAGGGTTGTGGATGGCATTGCTTTCTACGAACCAACGGAGGCAGGACAGATCGGGTATCGGAAATTCCCCGCTTCTCTTTTTGCAATGCCGTTTGAACTAAGGGGAGATTCCTTAGAGGAGGGATTCCGTCAGCCGGATACAGAATAATCAGATTATATCACATGGAAAAGGAAGGATAAAAAATGAGTGCAATTACAAAAAATGACAAAATATACGTGGCAGGACACAGAGGACTGGTAGGAAGTGCTATTGTCCGCTCTTTAAAAAGACAGGGCTACACCAATATCATTGGCAGAACCCACAAGGAACTGGATCTGATCGATCAGAATGCGGTAAGAACTTTTTTTGAAGAGGAAAGACCGGATGTTGTGGTATTAGCCGCTGCAAAAGTAGGCGGAATCAATGCCAATCAGACCATGCCGGCAGAATTTGCCTATGAAAATATGCAGATTCAGTGTAATGTAATCAAATGCTGTCATGATTATAAAGTGAAAAAATTATTGTTTTTGGGAAGCACCTGTATCTACCCGAAAATGGCTCCGCAGCCCATTCCGGAAGATGCTCTTTTGACAGGACTTTTAGAGCCGACCAATGAGGCTTATGCCATTGCCAAGATATCGGGACTTTTGATGTGCAAATACTTTAAACAGCAGTATGGGGATGATTTTATCAGTTGCATGCCGACCAATCTCTATGGCCCGTATGATAACTATGATCTGGAAAATTCCCATGTAATGCCTGCCATGATCCGTAAATTCCACGATGCAAAAGTGAATGGAAAAGAGAGCGTGGAATTGTGGGGAACGGGCGCACCGCTGCGTGAATTTTTATATTCGGACGATATGGCGGATGCCTGCGTTTATTTACTGGAAAATTACAGTGGCTTACAGCATGTCAACATCGGTACCGGAAAAGAAGTGACGATCAAAGAACTGGCTGAAACGGTTAGAAAATGTGTTGGATTTGAAGGTGAGATCATCTGGAACAAGGATATGCCCGATGGAACGCCACGTAAACTGACCAATGTGGACAAACTGCATGAACTGGGCTGGACACATAAAGTAGAACTGGAAGAAGGCGTGAAATTGGCGTATGACTGGTTTACCGAAAATGTGGAAGATGCAAGATTATAATGGGAAGATCAGGAATGGGAGAAAGTGTATGAAGATATATGGAGTGATCATGGCAGGCGGGGGCGGAACCCGGTTCTGGCCTCTTAGCCGGAAAGCAAAACCGAAACAGTTTTTGAACCTTTCCGGGAAGGACACAATGGTCATGGATACGATCAGGCGTCTTTGTCGTGTGGCAGATCAAGAAGACATTTTTGTGGTGACGGGAGAAAATTTTGTGGAATCCACCGCAGAAGCGACCAAAGAATTCCTGCGTGCGGATCATATTTTGGGAGAACCGGCCGCAAGGAATACGGCGGCGTGTATAGGTTATGCAGCGATGGAGATCATAAAAAAATATGGTGACGGTGTTATGTGTGTAGCTGCATCGGATCATTTTATCCGCAACGAACAGGAATATGAAAGGGTCATGAAACTGGCAGCCTCTTTAGCAGAGGAAAAAGATGCGCTGGTAACCATTGGTATCAAGCCCACGTTCCCTTCCACCGGGTATGGCTATATCCGCAGTAATCGGAAAGAGAAAGAAGCGTATTACGAGGTGGAAGAATTTGTAGAAAAACCGGATCTTAAAACAGCAAAGGAGTATTTGGCATCCGGACAGTATGCATGGAACAGCGGCATGTTTGTATGGAAAGCGTCCGTGATTTTGTCCTATTTTGAAAAACTGCTTCCGGATATTTATGAGTGTCTTTTAAAGATCGGGGAGGCTATGGGAACGGAACAGGAAAAAGAAGTAATCCGTCAGGTGTACCCTGTTATTCCGAAGATCTCGGTCGATTACGGTATCATGGAGCGTGCCAAAGGTGTTTTGATGGTGGAAGGCGATTTTGGCTGGAATGATGTGGGCAGTTTTGACGCACTGGAAGAGATCTATGAAAAAGATGAAAACGGAAACGTCGTACTGGCGGACACCTGTCTTTTAGATACACAGGATTGTATTTTGTATGGGGATGGCAAAAAACTCATTGCCACGCTGGGAGTAAAGGATCTGGTGATTGCCCAGACAAAGGACATTTTGCTTGTTTGTGATAAGAAGATGGCACAGGATATTAAGCGGATTCCGGAAGAACTTGCCAAGATTGGAAAAGGGGATTTCTGCTGATTTTATTCGGAAGTTGTCTGAAATGTAAGCGTCACAGAAGCATTTTGTGACGAAAAATAGCATATTTTTACGAAGAGAACTGTTTGGTTCGTCCTGTCAGAACGTGGTATCCTAGGTAAGGAATCGCAGAAAATTACACAGGATGGAGGGACAGAATGAAACAGGAAGAATATATAACGGATATTATGCTGGATCTGGGAGTGCCTGCGCATTTGCGCGGATACCGGTATCTGAGAGAAGCGGTACTCATGTCGATGGAGGACATGGAACTGGTGGGCAGTGTGACCAAACTGCTCTATCCGGACGTTGCAAAGAAATTTCATGTCACGGATCAGAAAGTGGAACGGGGAATCCGTAACGCCATAGAGGTGTCCTGGACAAGAGGAAACCGGGATACATTTATGGAGATATTCGGGTATTCCCATGAAGATGGCAGAAACCGTCCCACGAATAGCGAATACATCGCAAAACTGGCGGATAAAGTTCGTTTGGACTTTCGTGAGTAAGTGTGGTAAAATGAACTCCTATAACATGGAGGTTTTATGGATATTATCGGTGCTGTTATATTTATGATGCTGCCTTATCTGGCAGGCTATAGTTGTAAAAGTATTTTAAGATGGAAAGAGACGAATCAAATTGAAACATATTTGATTGGTTTCTTTCTTCTTTTTTTGGTGCAGGCGGTCGTCTTTATTCCCTGTGTATGGATGGGGACAAGCCTTGTTTATGCCGTAAATCTGGTGGCGGCTGCGTTTGCAGTTATCCTGATTTTGTTCTTTGGTGTATTGCTGGTGACACGCATCCGAAGGGAAAAAGGGGTGGCTGCGGATACGGCAAAAGTATCGTGGAAAAAAACGGAGCGGATTTATTTTGGTTTTATGGTAGCGGTGTTTTTACTGATTCTGTTTCGGATGGCGTCCACTCTGGACGTGCTTCGTGAGGACATTGTGTTAGAGACGGTTCTTACGACTCTGGAATCGGATTCCCTTTATCAGGTTCACCCGCTTACCGGCAGAATGATGGAAGCGGGCATGATCACTTCTAAAAAGATCATTACGCTGCCCCTGTTTTATGCCGCCGTGGTAAAGATGACGGGACTGGATGCTTCGGTATTTCTTTACCTTGTGATGGGCATCCTGACTTTATTGGGGGCATATTATGCTTCTGCCCTTCTTTTTACGCAGGTAAGCAGTATTACCAGAGGAAAACTTTACATGTTCTGGCTGGTAATGGGACTGCTGATCTTGTCGGGAGATTATCATACGGGGGTGATCTCATACAAACTGCTTTATCAGGGGTATGAGGGAAGCACGATCTGTTTTGGTGTGATCCTTCCGTATTTGTTATATTTGATCGCAGCGTGGTATCAAAAGGAAACGAAAGAAGAAAAAAATACAATGGGCTGTCGTCTTATGTATATATTTAAGATCGGAATGGCGCTTTTCACTTCTCTTTTGATCACAGGATTAGGGAACGGATTCGTGTTCTTATTTATGGCAATGGTCATTGCCGGAATCTGCTGTCTCTTAAAATCCATTAAGGAGGTAAGAGAATGCAGGGAATCTTAGAGTTGATGATAAAGTCGTACAATGAGGTAAGAATGGAGGGATCCTATCTGATCCTTCTTTTGGCATCCTTGTATGTGCTATATCGACTGAATGCCAAAAGAAACCAGTGGGCGATCTATTATGCGCTGCTGGGGCTTGTGCTTGTTTGTGCCAATCCGGTTCTGGTTCAGATCCTCTCACAGGCATTTCCTGTACTGGGGTCTTTCCAGCCGTTTTTATTGTTTGTGCCGCTGTTGTTTTATATTCCGCTTGCGGCAGCAGAACTGTATGAAAGAAAATGCGATAATAAACATGCGGCTGCTTTTCTCATCGTACTGACATTACTGATCGGAATTTCCGGCAATCTGTATGGATTGTATCGGGATGAGAATGCGAAAATGAATCGTTGCGGAAAAGCACAGCAGGAAGTGATCGAATGGATCCGGGAAGAACAGCCCATGCTTGTAGCAGCAGATGAATCGCTGTTACCGTTTCTGCGGATGAAAGCACCGGAAATAGAGTTGCTTTACGGAAGGGATCTGTATCAGCCCGGTATGGATCTGGGCATTATTGATGTGTATGGGGAAGAACTCCTTCATTTTTATGAGGCGATGAAAGAACCCGAAAATACGCTGGATGATATTTTGGAAACGGCGGATATGTATGGATGCGATATGGTGGTACTTCGTTCTTTTGAGGATGCACCGAAAAAGCAGGGGCATTTTGTAAAAACAGAAGAGACAGATCACTACATTGTTTATTGTATACAATAGATAAAGGATTCAACAGGAGGAATCGTGCATGGCGTTATTGAGTGTGATTGTACCGTGCTACAATGAAGAAGAAAATGTCCACTATTTTTACGAAGAATTGATGAAAAATCAACCATTCTTTGATGAAAAAAAACTGGAAGTGGAAATCATATATGTGGATGACGGTTCTAAGGACGGAACGGTCATGGAAGTGAAAAAACTGGCGCAGAAGGATGCACGTGTAAAAATGGTATCCTTTTCCCGTAATTTTGGCAAGGAAGCAGCCATTTATGCCGGCTTTCAAAAAGCGGACGGGGACTATGTCGTTATGATGGATGCGGATCTGCAGGATCCCCCCTCTTTATTGCCGGAAATGTTTTCGTATATGGAAAAAGGCTATGATTCTGTGGCAACCAGACGTGTTTCCCGTAAAGGGGAGCCTAAGATCAGATCCTTTTTTGCCAGGTTATTCTATAAATTGATGAATAAGATCAGCAAAGCCGATATTGTGGACGGGGCAAGGGATTATCGTCTGATGACGCGTCAGGTGGTGGATTCCATTCTTGCCATGGGAGAGTATAACCGTTTCAGCAAAGGCATTTTCGGATGGGTTGGTTATGAAACAAAGTGGATCGAATATGAAAATGTAGAGCGTGTTCATGGCGAGACGAAATGGTCCTTCTGGAAATTATTTATCTATTCCATCGAAGGGATAACCGCATTCAGTACGGTGCCGCTTGCAATTGCGTCCATTATGGGGGTACTGTTTTGCGTTGCCGCATTTGTGATGATCCTGTTTATTCTGATCCGGTCACTGGTTTGGACGGATCCCGTGGGAGGATGGCCTTCCCTGGTATGTATCATCTGTCTGGTCAGCGGGGTACAGCTTTTCTGCCTGGGCATTGTGGGACAATATTTGTCCAAAACCTACTTAGAGGTAAAGAAACGTCCCATATATCTGGTAAAGGAAGAAATATAAATGATCAGTATTGTGGTTCCCGTATATAATGCGGCAAAATATATTGAGCAGACCATTGAAATGGTGCAAAAGCAGACTTTTTCCGATTGGGAACTGATCCTTGTGGAGGACTGTTCGAAGGATGACACAAGGGAAGTCTTGCAAAAAAAAGCAGAATCATGTGCGGATTCCCGCATACGGATTTTGTACAAGGAAAAAAATGAGGGGGCAGCCAAAGCACGGAACACAGGTGTTATGGCAGCCGGTGGCGAGTATCTGGCATTTTTGGATGCGGATGATGTCTGGAAAGAGGACAAATTAGAAAAAGAACTGGATTTTATGCAAAAAAAAGAGGCTGCCTTTGTTTTTACGTCTTATGAGTTTGGGGACGAGCAGGCAAAGGGAACCGGCAGGATCGTAAAGGTGCCGGCAACGCTTTCGTACAGGCAGGCATTGTCACGCACGGTTATTTTTACCAGTACTACATTATTTGACTTAAATAAAATCGACAGATCCTTATTACAGATGCCGGATGTTCCCAGCGAGGACAGCGCAACCTGGTGGCAGATTCTGCGTGCAGGCTATACAGCGTATGGGTGTCCTGAAGTTACAACGATCTACCGGCGACCGGCAGGATCGTTATCTTCCAACAAAGGAAAAGCGATTGTCAGAATCTGGTATTTGTATCGAAAAGTGGAAAGACTGTCATTAGCAGAAAGTATTGTATGTTTTGTCGGCTGGGCAGTGAGGGCGACGATAAGAAGACTATAAATTACTCCCGGAGGAAAGATTGTGAGTAAAAAAGAATCATTAAAAAGAGCGATTATATTGTGTTTATCTTTTTTGGGTATCCTGATCCATACCGCTATTTATGCTTATACATGGCTGGAAGTGTACCATATGCGTCTGGTGTGGCATAACAAATTTACATTCAGAGGACATATCCTGATGATTTTTGTGTATTTTGTACTGCTGTTGTTTTTCTCTACGACATATGGAGGATTAAAGATTGGGTATCTGAAGCCGTTTGATGTCTTTTTTTCACAGACCTTTGCGCTGGTCTGTGTGGGAATCATCTCCTATCTTCAGATCTCCCTGATGGAAGTAAGAATGGTTCATATGCCGCCGCTTGTGGAAATGGTATTGTTTCAGATTGCCGTAGCAGCTGTGTGGACATATCTTTGCAACCGCTGTTACCGGATGTTTTTCCCGCCGAGAAAGTTACTCCTGATTCATGGGGATCATTCCATTGACAGCATTTTGAGCAAATTTGCAAGTCGTAAGGATAAGTACCGGATTAAAGAGTGCATACACATGGATCTTGGTACGGACAAAATCTTAGAGCATGCACAGCAGGATGGATTTGACGGCGTTGTGATCTGGGATGTACCGTCAGCAATCCGAAATAAACTCCTAAAATTGTTTTACAGCCGGGATATCCGCGTGTATATGATGCCGAAGATCTCGGATGTTATCGTAAAGGGATCGGACCAGCTTCATTTATTTGATACACCCATTTTTTTGACAAGGGAGTATTCCCTGAAAGTGGAACAGCGTTTTGTGAAACGCTTAATCGATATCGTCTGCTCTTTGATCCTGATGATTGTGACTTCACCGATCATGCTGATCACGGCAATTGCGATCAAATGTTACGATGGAGGGCCTGTCTTGTATAAACAGGTGCGTTGTACGATCCATGAAAAAGAATTTTATATCCTCAAATTCCGCAGTATGAAAACAGATGCGGAAAAAGACGGGGTGGCAAGACTGGCATCCAAAAATGACTCCCGTATCACGCCGATCGGTAAATTTATCCGCGCGGTGCGTATTGATGAACTTCCACAATTATTCAATATTTTAAAGGGAGAGATGTCTTTTATCGGACCACGTCCGGAGCGTCCGGAGATCATAAAACAATATATGGAAGAGATGCCGGAGTTTGCTTTCCGCATGAAGGTAAAAGCAGGACTTGCCGGTTATGCACAGGTGTATGGCAAATACAACACGACTCCTTATGATAAATTGAAACTGGACCTTTCTTATATTGAGAATTATTCTGTATGGCTGGATATTAAGTTAATGCTTTTGACCTTAAAGATCTTACTCAGCCCGGAAAGTACGGAAGGAATTGACCAGAATCAGGTTACAGCGATGAAGAAGGAAGCAAATGAGGATTCAAAATAAATGAAACAGGAATACATGAATCAGCATATAAACTGGAAAAAGATATGGTTATTGTATAAAGATCGTGTCTGGCTGATCGTAGTTTTGGCGATGGCAGCAGCGGGCATGGCAGCAGGAATCTATCAGGTGGGGCGTGCGCTTTTACAGGATGGTCCCGATTATCGTGTCAGCAGCGACTATTATCTGTATTTTAATGCGGAAGATTATCCGGATGGTGTGGATTATTACAATGCCTACACCTGGGATACAATCTTGCGTGACGATCCTCTTGTAAATGCGGCTTTGGAAGTGCTGCCGGAGGATTATACAGAAGAAGAGATACGGGCAAGCGTTACCGGAGAAATGTTGGGAGATTATCGTATCCTGACTGTGTATGCGACGCATCAGGTGCCGGAAAGAGCGGAGGCGATTGCGCAGGCTTACCTACATGCCCTTGAGACATTCCCGGAAAGAATTGACATCTTTGATCATATTGAACTTTGGAGTCAGGAAGACTGTGAACCGGTAAAAGAAAGGGATCTCTCCCCTAATATTGCGTTGATCGCAGGTGTGATCAGCATATTTCTTGCCGGGTTCGGCTGGGCGATCGGGTATGTTTTGGACGATTCGATTTATGTGGAAAAAGATTATACATCCCGCTTCGAGGGAACGTTCTTCGGAACGATGACGGAAAAAGAATCTGACTTATGTAAACAAGAGATCAGGGATAATATGGAGTTTCTTTTGCCGGAAACATCCGACTATTATCTTGTCTTTATGACAATGAAAAATCATACGGACAAATATACAAAGAAAGAAAAGCAGGAAGAAATCCTTAAAAGGGTACAATCCCTAAGCAGCAAGGTAAGCGGACGTCTTGCCCTGCAGGGAAAGGAATTGGAACTTCTTCGCAAAAGCAGCGGAGCAATCCTCATGATTCCATGGGGTAAAAGAAACGGAAACGAGATAGAGAAAACACTTGCCTTTCTCAAAAAACAAAATTGCAATCCGGCGGGTGTGATCGTGTATGATGCGGATGAGCGTTTCTTAAAAAAATATTATCATATTTCCTGACAAAACAGACAGGGAAAGGAATGATTTCATGACCATACAGACTTTGGTATCGTGTGTCGAACAGAATATGGAAACGATTGCAGAAAAAATGAATCTGCAGACGGATGCCATTGTGATCAACCAGTGTGATCAGAATGATTATCTGGAATATATGCATAAGGGGCATCGTATCCGGTGTTACAGTTTTGCGGAAAAAGGCGTGGGTCTTTCCCGCAACAATGCGCTTTTACGGGCAACTGCCGACATTGTTTTATTTTCGGATGAAGATATCGTGTATGAGGATGGATATGATCAAAAGATCCTAACGGCATTTGCAGATCATCCGGCGCAGGATTTTTTGCTCTTTAACATGGAAGTTGCCAAGGAACGTGCCACATACCACACGGAAGCGGAAACCAAAGTAAGATGGTATAACTGTGGCAGATATCCGACCTATAGTTTTGCGATACGCCGGGAAAAATTACATAAGATCAATGTAACCTTTTCTTTATTGTTTGGGGGCGGCGCAAGATACAGCAATGGAGAGGACAGTATTTTTATAAGAGATTGTCTGAAAAAAGGATTAAAGGCGATGGCGGTTCCGGTATCGATCGGAAAAGAAGTGCCAAGACCCTCTACATGGTTTCAGGGCTATAATGAAAAATTCTTTTTTGACAGGGGCGTTTTGTACAAATACCTCTATGGACGCATGGCGGGCGTATTTGCACTTCGTTTTCTGATCAGACACAGGGATATCCTGTTTCAAAAAGGGTATCCGATTTCCATGAAACAGGCACATGCCCTGATGAAACAGGGCTTCAGCGAATGGTAGAAAACCCAGGAAAGGTATACGGGAAGAATGATTCTATATACGGTAGTGACGGCGGTTGTGGTTTTGCTGTCGTGGTTTGTCTGCAAACGTCAGACGCTAACTACATATGGAACGACAAGGAGACAGGCTCTTAGCAGGGTATGTCTCATTGCTGTTTTTACAATTCTTTTTCTGCTTTCTGCATTACGCGGCGAAGTGGGAAATGATTATAAAAACTATGCCGTTACCTTTCATGAGGTATGGGTAAATGGCTATGTGGTGACGGAGCCGGGGTTTAATCTCTTAGTAAAATTGATCTATACGTTGGTGGGATATGAAA
Organism: uncultured Lachnospiraceae bacterium; assembly: GCA_964386235.1. GTDB lineage: Bacteria > Bacillota > Clostridia > Lachnospirales > Lachnospiraceae > RGIG8767. The sequence continues at coordinate 12,519 of CAYLSH010000021.1, forward strand.
ATTATATCGTTGTCTTTGCGGTATTTTCTTTTGCCACAACGGCATTATTTATAAAAGTGTTTTACGAAGACAGTGAAAGTTTTTTTCTGTCCCTGTTTCTGTTTATGACGCTGGGATTGTATTTCCGTACCTTTAATACGGTGCGTTACTACTTTATCCTTGCGGTAGCGTTATTCTCCATCCGTTATGTTGTGCAGAAACGCTATCCGGCGTTCTGCGTTCTGATCATAGCGGGCGCATGTATCCATAAGTCCGTTTTAGTGGTCATTCCTCTGTACCTGATCGCGTTCTATCTGAAAAAGAAATGGCAGTATGCCATTGTGCTGATCGGAAGCCTTGCCGTATTTCTGGGGAAAGATCTGGTTATGTGGCTGGCATTAAAACTGTATCCCTCCTATCAGAATACCGGGTATATAAATGGAGAAGGCGGGATTTTGGATAATCTTCCCAATGTGGGAAGGTGTATACTGGTACTGATCCTCTGCCTTTGTTTTTACAATGCGGCGATACGGGATAATGACCGTAACAGACTTTGCTTTAACTTAAATATCATGGCGATTCTTTTGTATGTATGCGGGTATTATATTCCGCTTTTGTCAAGATTTAGTTATTATCTGATGGTACCCCATATTTTACTTGTGCCGGGTGTGATCGAAAAGATAGAAGATCCCAAAAAGAAAAAAAGGATTCTGTGGGTAACAATGGGAATCGGAATGCTCTATTTCCTTTACTTCTTAAAGACGGCTTCCGGTGATGGGATCCGGGTACTTCCCTATAAAACGTGGCTCATGGATGGAATGAAGGAATATCTGTATGCAAACGAAGTTCTTTAGTATCATTGTTGTTTCCCTGAATGCAGGAGAACGATTAAAACAAACGATCAACAGCATAGTATGCCAGACTTTTCAGGATTACGAGGTTATCATTAAAGATGGCGGTTCCGGGGATGGTTCCCTTGCATTTTTGGAAAAGGAACAGATTCTTTTACGGAATCCGCAGATTAAACTGGTACAAACACCGGATAAGAGCATTTATGACGGTATGAATCAGGCGCTTTCCCATGCGGAAGGCAGATATGTACAGTTTTTAAATTGCGGGGATCTGTTTTACGATCCGGAGGTTTTGGAAAAGACGGCTGATTTTATAAAAGGCAATGAGGAAGAACAGCCGGCAATCTATTATGGAAACCAATATAATCTGCTTCAGAAGAGTGTGATCACGTCCACACCGCAGATCAATGATTTTGCCTGCTATCGCAATGTTCCCTGTCATCAGGTATGTTTTTATGACAGACGGTTATTTAATGACCGGGCATATCTGACAAAATATACCGTGCGGGCAGATTACGAACATTTCCTGTATTGTATTTACGAGCGGAATGCAAAGGCGTTTTCGATGCCATTGATCGTGTGTGCCTATGAGGGTGGCGGTTATTCGGAAACAAAGGAAAATCGAAAAAAGTCAGCGGATCAGCATAGAGAGATTACAGCAAAGTATCTTGGAAAAAAAGCAGTGAAGTACCGCCTGCTTATGTTTTTTACTTTTGCAGGGTTTAGGAGTAAAATAGCAGAAAATCCGAGACTTTCCAAATGGTACAATGCAGTAAAGTCAAAGATTTATCAAAGATAAGAAATAGCATTCGGTAAAAGGGTAGGTTCTTATGAGAGTTTTATGGTTATGTAATATCATGCTTCCGATGGTTGCAGAAAAACTGCAGATGGAAAGCAATGTAAAAGAAGGGTGGATCACGGGAATCCTGACGCGCCTGATCGCAGAAGGAAAAGAAAGCGGCATTACCCTGGGAATTGCATTCCCGGCAAACGAAAATCTGGCACATTTTCATGATGTGTATGTATTTCAGAATACGCCGGTGGAATGTTTTGGTTTTTATGAAGACATGGATCATTTGGAACTGTATCAGCCAAAAGTTGAACGGCGTATGGAAGAGATCATGGATCAGTTTCAGCCGGATCTTGTACATATATTCGGAACAGAGTATCCGCATGCTCTTTCCATGGCAAGAGTTTTTCCCCACCCGGAAAAACTTCTTGTAGGTATTCAGGGGATTGTTTCCTACTGTGGAAGGGACTATCTGGCAGATCTTCCGAGGAAAGTATACGAACACCGTACATTCCGGGATATTCTGCGGAAGGACAGTATTTTGCAGCAACAACAGAAGTACACAAAGCGGGGAGAGATGGAGATCAAAACTACCCGGATTGCAGGAAACATCACGGGGCGGACGGAATATGACAGAGCATTTGCAGACAGTACCAACCCGGATGCTGCGTATTATCCGATGAATGAGACCATGCGCTCCTGCTTTTATGAAGGAGCATGGAATCCGGAAAAATGTGAAAAACATCGTATTTTTGTCAGTCAGGCAGATTATCCGATCAAGGGATTTCATTATCTGCTTCGTGCCCTTCCGGCTGTTTTAAAAGAATTTCCGGATACAAAAGTGTATGTGGCTGGCAATAATATCCTTCGCAGAAATGGTGTGATCGACCGGATCAAAGTATCGGCCTATGCCAAGTATCTCGAACAATTAATGAAGGATAATGATCTGAAGGACTCCGTCCTGTTTTTAGGAAAATTGTCTGCAGAACAGATGAAGGAGCAGTATCTGAAATGCCATGTGTTTGTCTGCCCTTCGGTATTGGAAAATTCCCCCAATTCCGTGGCAGAGGCCATGCTTTTGGGCACGCCTGTGGTAGCGGCTAGAGTGGGAGGGATCCCATCCATGATCACGGATCGCAGGGAAGGGCTTCTCTATACCGGAAATGATGTGGAGGAACTGGCAGAAACGATCATAGAATTATGGAAGGATGAAAGCATGCTGCCCTTAGCGGGACGTTTGTCCAAGGCGGCCGCTGTACGGGCAAAAAAGGCACATGATCCGGAGACTAATTTTAAGCGTCTGAAGGAAATCTATCGTTGTATATTTGAGGGAAATGATTCATTATGAAAATTGCGATGATCAGTAATTATATCAATCATCATCAGATTCCTTTTTCCAATGCTTTTTTTAACAGGGAAGGGATCGAATATTGTTTTATCCAGACAGAACCCATGGAAGAAGAACGTGTGAAAATGGGATGGGGTCTGGATCCGCACTCGCTTCCCTATGTAAAACTGCTGTATGAAGAGGAAGCGGTCTGCAGGCAGTGGATCATGGAGAGTGATATCCTTTTGGTTGGCTGGCAGGAAAGGGAAGATCTGATCAAACCCCGTCTGGATGCGAACAAATTTACCATAAGGATGAGTGAAAGACTGTACCGGGAAGGGCAGTACAAAGCCATTTCCCCAAAAGGACTGCTGCGTAAATACAGGGAACATACCAAATACCGCAGAGGAAACGTTTTTTTGCTCTGTTACGGTGCCTATGTGCCATCGGATTTTCATATCGTACATGCTTATCCGGGGAAAATGTATCGTTTTGGATATTTCCCGGAAACCAAGGTTTTTGAAGGGGATGATCTGTTTGCAGAAAAACCGTCCCCGGATACGGTTCAGATCGTATGGGCGGGACGCTTTATGCCCCTGAAACACCCGGAGTTCGTTCTGCGACTGGCAAAAGATTTAAAGGAAAAAGGCTATGCGTTCCATATTCATCTGATTGGCAGCGGGCAGATGGAAGAGGAGTTAAAAGCACAGCAAAAGGCATGGGATCTGACAGATGAGATCACCATGTATGGTTTTTTATCACCGCAAAAAGTACGGGAAATCATGGAAAAGAGTCATATCCATTTATTTACCAGCAACCATTTGGAAGGTTGGGGAGCAGTGGTGAACGAAGCCATGAACAGTGGCTGTGCAGAAGTGGTCAATTCACAGGTGGGGGCGGCTCCTTTCTTAATCCAACATAAGAAAAATGGTCTGATCTATAAAGAGGGAAGTTATAGCGATTTTCTTTCCTGTGTGCAGTATCTTTTGGAACATAAGGAAAAGATCACGGAATATGGAAAAAATGCCTACAACTCCATCGTGACAGAATGGAATGCGGAAAATGCAGCGGTGCAGATTTTACGTTTTTATAAAAACTGGCAACAGGGTGTGATCGATCCGCCAAAGAGCGGACCATTGAGTGTTGCACCGGTGATTCCGCCGTCCCGGATGTACCGCACAATCGCAGGAGAAAAGTAATCACAACCAAGGAGACGAACAACATGTCCAATCCTTTTTTGATATCGGTCATCGTACCGGTTTATAATATTGAACAATATTTGGAACGTTGTGTGCGTTCTATTATGGAGCAGACTTACCGTAATCTGGAGATTCTCTTAATTGATGATGGATCGACGGATCAAAGCGGTGCAATCTGTGACAGACTGGCGGAGGAAGATGCGAGAATACGCGTCTTTCATAAAGAAAACGGAGGATCTTCATCGGCAAGAAATCTGGGCATTTTGCATGCAAGAGGCGAATATCTGGGATTTATTGACAGTGATGATTATATTGAGCCGGATATGTATGAGATTTTAGCCTATGGGATAAAAGCGCATGGACTGCGGATGGCACAGATTTCCAGAGACGAGGTGGACGAAGAGGGAAACCGGATGCCGGATGTATGTATTCCGCCAAAAGAAGAGTGGCTGATCACGGATGAAGAAATGATGCGGGAACTTCTGATGCATAGAGGCGATGCTTCTTTTTGCACCCGTTTGACGCATCGGGATCTTTTTAAAGAACAGGTTTTTCCAAAAGGGCGTTTAAATGAGGACTTTTTTCTTTTGGCGCAGATGCTTCCGAAAGTACAGAAACTGGTCATTTTTCCAAAACAGTGTTATCATGTGTTTTATCGTATCGGAAGCAATAGCCGTAAGCAGGATAAAAACGACTTTTCCAGAGTGTTTTATGACTGTGTGGAAAATGCGGACTGGGTGATGGAATGGGCAAAAAAACAGTATCCGTCCCTTATTTCCGTGGCATTTCGTTTTGGCTGTTTTCAGCGGCTGGATTATCTTTTACATATTCCGATCACACAGATGACCCGGGATAATACGGCTTACAAAAGCGTGGTGTCCTTTTTAAGGAACCATTTTACGGCAATGCTTAAAAATCCGTACCTTACAAAAAAGAATAAAATCTATCTGCTGCTGCTTTCTACGGCACCCAAAACCGTTCGCCGCCTGCATGCAGCAATCAAACATTTATGAGGAAACCAATGAAAAAAACAATCGTAGTTATGCCTGTAGCAAATGAAGAAAAGACCATGGAGCAGTTGTTGGATGGACTGTTAGAACTGCCATATGACAATCTTTTTATCTATCCGGTCATTGATGATTATTCCAAAGACCGGACGGAGGAGATCATCCGTAAAAAGGAAGAGGAAACAGGCAGAGTAAAATGTATTTATTACAAGGAGTCCAGGGGCGTTATCACCTGCTATCTGGAGGGATTTAGACAGGCACTGGCAGACGGTGCTGAGTGGATCGTGGAGATGGATGGCGGTATGAGCCATCTGCCGGAGGAACTGCCCCGGTTTTTAGAAAAACTGGAAGCGGGCTATGAGTGCGTCTGGGGATCGCGGTTTATGAAAGGCGGGGAAATGAAAAATCTGCCCCTGTATCGTCGCTTTTTAAGTAGGGGCGGCACCTTTTTGTCCAATTTTGTACTGGGCACCCATTTGCGGGATATGACCAGTGGATTTGAGGCATTTACCGCGGAGGTAATGAACGGGATGAATCTGGATGCAATTTTATCCAGAGGTCATATGTACCAGACCGAAATGCGCTATTACTGTCGGAACAAAAAGACTGTGGAAGTACCGATTCACTATGTGGGCGGAGAATCCAGTTTAAAAGGCAGTTCGGTAACAGAAGCACTGCGTTTGCTGTTTTTGTTAAAAGAAAACGAAGAGCATTTTTGGAAGTGAGAATTGTGAAATATTAGAAGTACTAATTGCTCAGAAATGAGGATATCAATGCAAAAAGTAAACTATCTGATTTTAGGTGCCGGCCCGGCTGGCATTAGTTTTGCGAGGACTTTGCTGGACCTTGGAGTAACTTCTTTTTTGGTGCTGGAAAAAGAAAAAACTGCGGGAGGGCTGTGCCGCAGTGAAATTGTGGACGGCAGTCCGCTCGACATTGGAGGCGGTCATTTTCTGGATGTAAAAAGACCGGCGGTAAATGATCTCTTATTCCGCTTTTTGCCAAAAGAAGAATGGAATCTGTATGAGCGAGACAGTCGCATTGAAACAGAGGGTGTGCTGATCGGACATCCGTTTGAAGCAAACATCTGGCAGTTGCCTTTGGAGAAACAGGTGGATTATCTGGAATCCATCGCAAAAGCCGGATGTAACAGTAACCTTCCCATGCCGGAGAAGTTTGTGGACTGGATCACGTGGAAATTGGGAGAACGGATTGCAGAGGCTTATATGCTTCCGTATAATCGGAAAATGTTTGCTGATGATCTGGATGAACTTGGCACCTACTGGCTGGACAAACTGCCGGATGTCAGTTTTAAGGAAACACTCCTATCCTGTTTAACACATAAGCCTTATGGAACACAGCCGGGACATGCACAGTTTTATTATCCGAAAAATTATGGATATGGAGAAGTATGGGAGCGTATGGCAGATTCCATGAAGGAACATATGGTGTATAACAGTGCGGTGTGCAGCATGGACTGTGAAACGAAAACCGTACAGTGCAAAAATGGAGAAACGTATCAGGCAGACTATATTATCACGACGATTCCATGGACAAGTTTTGAACAGATTTACAAACTTCCGCCGGATCTGACAGAAGAGATTGCAAAATTAAAGAGTTCTGCGGTGGAGATCCGTTATGTACCGAAGAATATGGATACACAGGCGCAGTGGATATATTACCCCGATGACCAGCTGGCGTATCATCGTATTTTGGTGCGCCATAATTTCTGCGAAGGAAGCCGTGGATACTGGATGGAAACAAGGAAGGAACGCATAGGTATGTATGAGGAAAATGAGGATTCCTACCGGTACCTGAATGAGTATGCTTACCCGTTAAACACACTGGAAAAGCCGTGGATTATGGAAAAACTCCTTTCCTTTATGCAAAAAAGGCAGATTTATGGTTTGGGACGCTGGGGAGAGCATAATCATTATAATTCCGATGTTACGGTGGAGAGAGCCATGCATCTGGCACAAAAACTGGTTTAAGGATGAAAGAACACAATGAAAAAAGAATGGATAAAAAAACTGGGACTTATTAGTTTCATGCTGGTTTTGTTTGCCGGGATCATGCTGGTGCTTACACATTCGGCAAAGAATGGCAGGGAGACAATCACCAGACTGCCGGAAATAACAGAAAGTCCCATTTATGTAAAATGTATAGAAAATGAAACCCTGGAAGCCGAAATCACGATGACAGAGGATCTTTCCATCAGCGGTATTCAACTGCTTTTGGTCAATCTTTCTTCGGAAAGTCGAGGAAGTATTCGTGTGAGTATGCGGGACTCGGAGCAAAATGTTTTGTTAGAGGAAACACTTCCTGTCAATACGATTGTTCCCGGAAACTGGTTTAGCGTAAATGGAGATGCACAACTGACAGCGGGGGAATGTTATACGGTTAGTATTTTACCGGATGGAAGCGATCCCTATTTTATGCAGGTGTCAAAGGAGGAGAAAAATCTTCCTTTGACACAGGAAGTAAAAGTGGCTGGGCAGTTGCAGGAAACCGGCATTTCTATGGGAATCAATGAAGTCAGACCGGTCAATATGACCTTTGGAGAGATATTTTATTATTCGGTGCCCTTTACGGTTCTGCTCTTACTGGCAGGCATTTTATATGTATTACTCGGAAAAGAGAGGATCCTTTCCGTTCTTGGAAAAATTCCGGCAAAGGAATGGTGCGGCAGGTTTGGAAATGATGTATTTTTACTACTTCTCTTTGTATTTTCCTGTCTGGGAATCTATTCCGAAGCGTATATGAAAGGAGTTTATATCAGTTCGGATTCTGCGGGATATCTTCGGGAAGCGGTTACTATCGCAAATGGAAATGGATTTTATTATGATAAAATGGCAGGATATGATAACTGGTTTGCAAACTGGCCGATTATATATCCGCTTCTGATTGCAGGCGTTATGCTTGTGACAGGGATGGATGCTTATCTGGCTTCGAAGATTTTGTCCATGCTCTTAGTGGCGCTTCTGTTGGTCGTGCTGCGGATTTTTTATCGGAAAGAAGCATGGATCTATGCACTTTGTCTGGTGAATACGGGCTTTTTAACGCTTACCTATTATACCTGGAGCGAAGTGCCCTTTATGTTGTTTCTGGTATTGTTTGTACTGTTTTTTGCGGATGTTATCCAAAAGAAGGAACCTTCTGTCAAACAATATATCTGTTTGGGATTGGCAGGGCTTTTCTGTTTTTTGACCCGGTATTTTGGAATTTATGTCTGGATCGTGACAGGGATATACATCTTATATTATGTCTACCTGTATTATCAGAAAAAAGAACGGTATTTCTGGAATAAGGCGGTGGGGCTTACGGTTACGGCATTTTTGTCCGGGCTGCTGTCCCTTGGATATCTGCTGATAAATAAGATTATGAATGGCCGGGCATCCGGTGTCAGCAGAACGCTTTGGTGGGATGATTATGAAACACTGACCAATGATTTGATTCATTCGCTGCTTGTGGAGATCTGTAATGTGTTTGGAATCCAGATACCGGATTTTGTAAATGCGTATCCATACCATCTGCAGGTGATTTTACTTGTAGTGATCGGCATTTTACTGGCACTCTTTATTAAAAAGACGATACGCTGGGAATCCAGGGAAGGAGCAATGATCACTTTTGGATTTGGCTATTATCTGATCTTTATTGCAATCCGTTATGTATCATCCATGGACTCCTTCTATTTTCGCTTTTTCGAACCGGCGAGTTTTCTGATCTGTCTGGGATTGTTTGGTGCATTGCTTCCGTATGTGAGAAAAAAAGCCGGGATGTCTGCCTTTGCGGTGATGGTTACGGCATTTGTTCTCCTCTCGATCACAACCAGAGTACAGTGTGAAGAGTTTGATGGGAAAAAAGCATATTATCAGGAACTGACGGCACAGTGGGCAGGGGATTATGAAGAAATTCCGGAAAAATCCGTTGTGATATTCAGCGATATGGATTTCCGTTCTTCCTATTACCGGCCGGATGTTGTAAGTGGGGATATCCGTCCGGAATACACATGGGAGCAACTTAAGGAAATATATTATGGGTCGGATTTTCTCTGTATCAAAAAAGAGTATGTCCGGACTATGTTGGAGTCAGGCATCTATGAGGAAACCGTATCCTCCAAATTGCGTGAGGCATTGGAAAATACAGAAGGAAACAAATTGCAAGACGATAAGGAGTATGCTATAATCAGTTTGCGTTTTGAGGGCAAATAAGGAAGTAGTTGTCAGGGAAGAAAACGCATTTATAAGGACTTGGAGGCAGAAATGTTAACAAATAAGACCATACTGGTAACCGGAGGAACAGGTTCTTTCGGCAAGTGTTTTACAAAATATGTATTAGATCATTATGATGTAAATAAGATCATTATCTATTCGCGTGATGAATTTAAGCAGTGGATGATGGAAAATGAATTTAAGAGTTATAAGAAGGGATATGAGTCCAAACTTCGTTTTTTTATCGGAGATGTAAGGGATCAGGAGCGTTTTAAACGTGCCTGCTACGGAGTGGATTATATCATCCATGCAGCAGCCATGAAACAGGTTCCGGCATGTGAATACAATCCCAATGAAGCAATCAAGACGAATATCAACGGAGCCATGAACATCATCGAAGCGGCTTTGGATTGTAATGTTAAAAAGGTAGTTGCCCTGTCTACGGATAAGGCGGTCAATCCTGTGAATTTATATGGCGGTACCAAACTGGTATCGGACAAACTTTTTATCGCAGCCAATGCGTATGCAGGCAGCAAAGATGTGAATTTCTCCATTGTTCGTTATGGTAATGTGGCCGGAAGCCGTGGCTCCGTCATCCCATTTTTCCATAACATCATTAAAAATGGGGGAGAGGAACTGCCGATCACGGATTATCGCATGACACGTTTCTGGATCAGTCTGACAGAAGGTGTAAAATTGGTTATTAAGGCATTAGAAGAAGCAAATGGCGGTGAGACTTTCATCAGTAAGATTCCATCCTTTAAGATCACGGATCTGGCACAGGCGATGCTGCCGGGATGCAAGATGCCGGAAGTCGGCATCCGTGAAGGAGAAAAACTGCATGAGATCATGGTGACGGTAGAAGATTCCATGACCACATACGAGTACGAAAAACATTTTATCGTATATCCGCAGATGGTATGGAATGACAGACAAAAACCAAATCCAAACGGCAAAAAAGTCGAATATGGATTCTCCTATAGTTCGGACAATAACACGCAGTGGCTGAGTGTAGAAGAGATTCAGGAACTTTTGAAAACTGTGCATTTAGAGTAAACGATACAGGGACATGGGGATTGCCCCATGTTCCGTTTTTATTATCAGGAGGGTAGATATGGAAAAACCGGCAATTTGTGGTGGAACACCGGTTAGGGACACCAAAATATTTTATGGGCATCAGTATCTGGATCAGGCAGATTATGATGCCGTTTTAGAGGTGCTAAAAAGTGATTATTTAACCTGTGGTCCGAAGATTTCAGAACTGGAAGCAAGGTTATGTGAGATAACGGGGGCCAAGTATGCGGTGGTATGCAGTAATGGTACGGCGGCACTTCATATGGCGGCAATGGCAGCAGGAATGGGAGAAGGGGATGAACTGATCACAACCCCGATCACATTTGCGGCAAGTGCAAACTGTGCACTGTACTGCGGAGCGAGACCTGTTTTTGCAGACATCAATGAAAAAACATACAATATTGATCCGGCATCCGTGGAAGCCCATATCACATCCGGGACAAAAGCGGTGGTAGCAGTGGATTACACGGGACAGGCGGTGGAATTGGATCGGCTTTTGGACATCTGCCATAAGAATCATCTTGTACTGATCGAGGATGGAGCCCATTCTATTGGAACAAAATACAATGGGAAGGGCGTGGGTTCCATTGCAGATATGACTACGTTCAGTTTTCATCCGGTAAAGACGATTACCGGTGGTGAGGGCGGTGCAGTTTTGACCAATCAGGAAGAATATTATCAGAAATTGCTACTGGCACGTTCCCATGGTATTACCAGAGATACCGGACTTTTAGAAAAAGAAAGTGATGGTCCGTGGTACTATGAACAGATTGATCTGGGGTATAACTATCGTATGACGGATATTCAGGCAGGGCTGATTTTAAGCCAGTTAGATAAACTGCCCATGTTCAGTAAGCGCAGGAAAGAATTGGTGGAACGCTACAATGCCGCATTTGCGGGTAATGATGCCATCGTGGTACAGGAAGAGATTCCCCAGTCCGATACGACACGGCATTTATATATTCTTCGTCTGAATCCGGATCATCTTACAATCGACCGCAGAGCATTTTTTGATGCACTGACCGCAGAAAATATCTGTTGCAATGTGCACTATATCCCGGTATATTATTTTCCTCATTATAAACGTCTGGGATATGAAAAAGGATTGTGTCCTAAGGCTGAGAAACTTTATGAGGAGATGATTACTCTGCCACTGTATTACGGAATGAGCGATCAGGACTGTGACGATGTGATTCATGCCGTGAAAAAGATTGCGGCGTACTATCACAAATAAAGGAAAT
>CAYLSH010000022.1:0-12041 GCA_964386235.1 uncultured Lachnospiraceae bacterium
GCGCAGCGAGAGCGTGTTTCGGAGGAACAGTTGCTTTTGGATATACAACCAAGTACCCCGGAAGTTTCTCTGTGACATACAGCCAATGCACAGGGTGATCTGCAAAGAAGGAAGTGCGTGTTATGATTTTAGATTGTCAGAGTATTTGTAAAACATTTGTGGACGATCATCTGCTTACGGATGTGAGTTTCCATATTAATGAGAATGATAAGGCGGCACTGATTGGCGTAAATGGTTGTGGGAAAACCACGCTTTTACGCATTATCATGGGCGAAATGCATGCGGATGACGGACTCATTACCGTTGCCAAAGATACCTCAATCGGCTATCTGCCCCAGAATGCGCTGCTTAACAGTACACGTTCCATTCATGACGAACTGCTTTTGGTCAGACAACCGCTGATAGAGGCAGAAAATCGTCTGCGTGATATGGAAGAACAGATGAATCATGCCACCGGTTTAGAACTGGAAACCCTGATTGAAAAATATACACAGGCAACACAGCGTTTTGAACAGGACGGCGGCCTTACTTATAGAAGCGAGATCATAGGCGTGTTAAAAGGACTGGGATTTGATGCATCCGATTTTGACAGGGATATCTCCACCCTTTCCGGCGGTCAGAAAACACGGGTTGCTCTGGGTAAACTGCTGATCACCAAACCGGATCTGATTATCCTGGACGAACCGACCAACCATCTGGATATGAATGCCATCATGTGGTTAGAAAATTATCTTTTAAATTATAAGGGAACCGTTCTGATCGTCTCCCATGACCGCTATTTTCTGGACAAGATCGTAAATAAAGTACTGGAACTGGAAAACGGAAAAATGACCACTTTCAGCGGCAATTACACGGACTATGCGACCAAAAAAGAAATGCTTCGCATCACGGCGATGAATGCCTACCGCAACAACCAGCGTGAGATTAAACACCAGGAAGAAGTCATCAAAAAACTCCGCTCCTTTAACCGTGAAAAATCCATCAAACGTGCGGAAAGCCGTGAAAAACTCTTAAACAAAATGGAAGTCGTGGATAAACCGCAACAAGCAAATGATTCCATGCACTTAACACTCATGCCCCGCTTTGAAAGCGGCAACGACGTGCTGACCATCACTGACCTTTCCAAAGCCTTTGATACCAATGTATTATTCCATAATCTTAACTGCTCCATCAAAAAAGGAGAACACATTGCGATCATCGGCGATAACGGAACCGGCAAATCCACACTGCTTAAGATCATCAATCAGGTGATGGATGCCGACAGTGGAACCATCAAAACCGGTGCCAATGTCGCAATCGGCTATTACGATCAGGAACATCATGTTCTCCATGAAAATAAAAGCATCTTTGATGAAATTTCAGATGACTATCCTACTCTAACCAATACCGAGATCCGCAATGTCCTGGCTGCTTTTTTATTTACCGGGGAAGATGTTTATAAAATGATCGGTTCTTTAAGCGGCGGAGAAAAAGGACGTGTTTTGCTTGCCAAACTCATGCTCTCACAGGCAAACTTTTTAATCCTCGACGAACCGACAAACCACTTGGATATTACTTCCAAGGAGATCCTGGAAGATGCTCTCAACTCCTATACCGGAACCGTACTCTATGTTTCACATGACCGTTATTTTATTAACCGTACCGCTTCCCGTATTCTGGATCTGAAAAAAGAGGGATTTGTAAACTATCTTGGCAATTACGATTATTATCTTGAAAAAAAACAACAGGCAAAAACAGTTGTAAGCAATGCCGGTTCTGCCGAAACAAACAAAACAAAAACCGGTGCTACCGCTGCAAGCGATACCAACACCAGACTGGATTGGAAAACACAAAAAGAAAAGCAGGCAGCCGCTCGCAAACGCGAAAACGAAATTGCCCGCTTAGAATCTGAAATTGAATCTTTAGAAAATCGTGATCAGGAAATCGATCTGCTTATGGCATCCGATGAATACTGCAACGTATCCGCAAAACTCATGGAACTGCAGAACGAAAAAGACGACATCGCACTCCGCTTAGAAACCGCCTATGAACGTTGGGAGGAATTGTCTAGCGAAGACTAATCTCCAGTTCTTCACGGATCGCTTTGATAAAGTCCTGACTGTTTAATACGGTTACATCTTCTAAAGAGGTAATCAGTGCAAGATCCTTGGTCATCTTTCCGCTTTCAATCGTGGATAAGGTGGCCTTTTCTAATGCATCCGCAAACTGCATCAGTTCCTTATTGTCATCGAGTTCTCCACGTTTACGGAGTGCTCCGGTCCATGCAAAGATTGTAGCAACAGAGTTGGTGGAGGTTTCTTCGCCCTTTAAGTGCTTGTAATAATGACGCTGTACCGTTCCGTGTGCCGCTTCGTACTCGTACACCCCGCTTGGAGATACCAGTACACTGGTCATCATGGCAAGGGAACCAAATGCGGACGATACCATGTCGCTCATAACATCCCCATCATAATTCTTACATGCCCAGATAAATCCACCCTTTGATTTCATAACACGGGCAACCGCATCATCAATCAACGTGTAGAAATATTCAATACCTGCTTTTTCAAAGGCATCCTTATACTCTTCCTCATAAATCTTCTGGAAGATATCTTTAAAAGTATGATCGTATTTTTTGGAGATCGTATCCTTTGTGGCAAACCAGATATCCTGCTTTAAGTCAAGCGCATAGGATAAGCAGGCTCTTGCAAAACTCTCAATGGATTTGTCCGTGTTGTGCATTCCCTGAAGCACACCCGCTCCGGTAAAATTATGGATTACTTCCCTTGTCTGTGTACCGTCTTCTGCCGTAAAAACAAGTTCTGCTTTTCCGGCACCGGGAACCTTGATCTCCACGTTTTTATAAACATCCCCGTAAGCATGTCTGGCAAGTGTAATCGGTTTTTCCCAGTTGCGTACACAGGGCTCAATTCCTTTTACAATAATTGGTGTACGGAAAACCGTACCATCTAACATCGCACGGATCGTACCATTGGGACTCTTCCACATTTCTTTCAGATCATATTCCGTCATTCTGGCTGCATTGGGTGTGATCGTCGCACATTTTACCGCAACCCCGTATTTTAAAGTTGCATTGGCTGAATCCACCGTCACCTGATCCCCTGTCTCATTACGATGTTGTAAACCAAGATCATAATACTCTGTTTTCAGATCAATAAAGGGAAGCAAAAGCTCATCCTTGATCATCTGCCAGAGGATTCTGGTCATTTCATCCCCATCCATCTCTACTAAGGGTGTCGTCATTTTAATCTTGTCCATTTAATTACCATACCTTTCAAAATCTGTTCTTAACAAAAGTTTATTATAGCACTTACTATGCCGTGCTTCCATTATATTTCCTCTTCTTTTGGCATTTCCTGTCCATACGCCTCATACAATCCATTTTGCACCATATTTTTATAGGCATTGAGAATATGCCGGTTAGCCAGACGTTCCGCTTCCTGAGGTTGTTTATTTTTGATGGCTAAAAAAATGCTCTCATGTTCTAACGTGGATTCTTCGCTTCTCTTATAATGGGAAAGCGTCTTTTTGCGTACACGCAGAACATAATCATGAAAATCCCGTAACTGGTGTTCTAACATCTTGGAATTGCATGCCTCATAAAGCACTTCATGAAAACGGTTGTCCAAATCCGCAATCTGTTCCATATGTCCTTTTTGGGCATGAAACTTGGAAAGATAGATATTCTCTTCGAGTTCATCCATCTGTTCCGGTGTGATATTCTCCGTTGCCCAGTAAGCACATAAACCTTCCAGTTTGGAACGGATCATGTAAATGTCTTTGACATCCTTAACCGTGATGCCTGTGACATAGGCACCCTTGTTGGGAATGATCTGAATCAGTCCCTCTAATTCTAACTGACGAAACGCCTCCCTGACCGGTGTGCGGCTTACGCCCATCTCTTCTCCGATGGCAACCTCACGCAGTTCCTCATTTTCCTTATATTTTCCGCTTAAGATATCGGCTCTTAGTTTGGAAAACACTCTGCCTCTGAGAGAATACTTATCCGTCACTTCCTGCTTTACATCATATCGATCACTCATTTTTCTTAAACAATCCTCTTTCTAAGGTATAGCCGAGTTTTTTACAGTTCTTTTCAATAACGGCAATCAGTTCTCCGTCCGTTAACACCGTTACACGACCGCCAAGGTACTCCTCGTCCACCCATTTTTTCACTTCTTCCACCAGATCGTTGTGTTTATCAATGTGCATCTCAACCGGCAGATGGAAATACGTGTTGATCCAGTGGGCAATACCGGCAAGACCGGAGGTATTGGACACGGCACAAAGTACCGGTCTGTTTAAGAATTTCTCCGTATCAAAAATATTGTAGATCTCTTCATTTTTCAATAAACCATCCGCATGCACACCGGCTCTGGTAACGTTAAAATTCTTGCCCACAAACGGAGTACGGGGCGGAATCTGATAGCCGATCTCCTTTTCATAATACTCAGCCAGTTCGGTGATCACCGTCGTATCCATACCGTTTAAATGTCCCTTTAACTGTGCATATTCAAATACCATGGCTTCTAATGGCGTGTTGCCCGTTCTTTCCCCGATACCGAATAATGAAGTATTGATACCGGAACAGCCATATAACCATGCAGTTGTTGAATTGGTAACCGCCTTGTAAAAATCATTATGTCCGTGCCATTCCAACATCTCATGCGGAACACCGGCATGTTTATTTAACGCGTAGATAATGCCCTGTACACTTCGCGGAATAACGGCACCGGGGAAGTTTACCCCATATCCCATCGTATCGCAGGCACGCACTTTGATCGGGATCTGATACTGTTCACTAAGACGCATGAGTTCTAAGCAAAACGGCACTACATAACCGTAAATATCCGCTCTTGTGATGTCTTCCAAATGGCATCTGACACTGATTCCTTCCTCAAGACAATCCTTTACCACACTTAAGTAATGCTCCATTGCCTCACGTCTTGTCATTTTTAACTTGAGGAAAATATGATAATCGGAGCAGCTGACGAGGATACCGGTTTCTTTCATCCCCAGTTCTTTTACCAGTTTAAAATCCTCTTTGCTTGCCCGGATCCAACTGGTAACTTCCGGGAATTCATAGCCACGCTCCATACATTTGTATACAGCATCCCGGTCCTTTTTACTGTATAAGAAAAATTCACTGGCACGGATCATGCCATTGGGACCGCCCAGTTTATGTAAATAATCATAGATGGTTACAATCTGTTCCGTCGAATACGGTGCTCTGGACTGCTGTCCATCCCGAAACGTTGTATCCGTGATCCAGATGTCTTTGGGCAGATCATGCGGTACAATACGGTCATTAAACGGAATCTTCGGTACTTCTGAATAAGGAAACATATTACGGAATACATTCGGTTTTTTAACATCATCCAGAATATACATATGTTCCTCAATCTCTAAAAGATTAGTCTTTTCATTCATATACACGGGGCGATTTGCAAAATACTCACTATTTTCCTGTCTCATAATTACTCCTCCGATCGGTTGCTCTTTACTTCTCATCATACTTTTTAGAGCATCTTGCATAATTGTATACAATCATGCAACCCATGTCAATATCTTTTCCCACTTTAATAAAATAAAGTCCGCAAAACAAAAAACTCCCGGGGAATTCCTTCCTTAGGAGTTTTTTATATAATACATTTTCTTATATTTTCTTTTTTCGGGAAACGAGTAATGCCGCACCGATCAGACAAATCCCTGCCGCAAATACATAATTAACCGGCAGGCTGTGATCTCCCGTATCGGGCGATTCGTCTTTTTTATAACTCTGCACCAGTTTTCCGTTTTCGAGGGATAATGAAACCGTGTTTTCTCCCGTTGCATAGATTGCATAATCGGATAAATGCGAGGTGGAAAAAGTAATGATTCCATCCCTTAAAACCGATTCCACTTCTTCCAATTGTCCGTCCGCATCCAGACAGACCACCCGGTATCTGCCACCGCTTACCTTTTCGGGAACCGGCATGGAAATGGTCAGTTCGTTTTTGCCAAATTTGGTAATCGGAATACATCCCGTTACATCCTTCAGCTCGATCTTATAACCACAAATGGCTTTCGGTGCTTCGCCAAACAATTCCTTATATGCGGATGAAATCCGGCTTTCTGCGCTTTCATCCGTCTCAATGGCAAGTGTTCCCACCTTTTCTTCCGAAAGAAAAGAGGCACTGTAGGCTTCGTTTTTCTCTCCATTATAGGTCACGTCCACGCTCTTAGAGAGCACACCGCTCTTTCTGTTAGCGGACAAACTATATTCTTTATCCGAAAGTGTATAATCAACACCGTTAAAAACAAAGGTCTCACTTAAATCCTGCTTTTGTTCTGCGGAAGAAGCAAGACATGCTTTTACCTTTGCCTTCCCGTTTCCGTCCACCGTTACCACAAGGCCGGAAAAACCTGTCAGGGAAGAATCTAAAACCGTACCTTCATAGGCATCACAGTCCTTTTGCACGATCACAACATCCACATCATACAGGGCATTTTCCCGGTAAGAAGGATTGCTAAGACGCATGGTATCCTTGCCCGTTACAATCACCGGAAGATCCTTGCCGGAAAAAGCAACCACCTTGGTACTGTCCTCTTTACCGGTTTGGGAAAAATCAATGGCACGAAGTCCGATCTTTTCAATTCCCGAAGGGAATGTATAGTTTTCGAGCGGACAATTCATAAACGCCCGGTCACGAATTTCTTTCACATTGTCGCCACCCATAACACTTTTCAGATGCGTACATCCGCTGAATGCCTCTTCGCCGACCACTTCCAATGTGGAAGGAAGGGTTACACTTTCAAGCACACTGTTATCGCGAAAACATCCCGGCGCAATCCTCTTAATACCCTCGGGTAAAATCAGATTCGTATCACTCCCCTTATAGGCAAGCAAAATAAAATCGCCGACAATCAGATACGGGCTCTGGGATTGCTCATAAAAATTCTGCAAATATGGGGTATTGGCAAAAGCATACGCTTCAATTTCTGTCACGCTGTCCGGAATGGTTACTTCGGATAAACTGTTACAATGATAAAAGGCGCCATATTCGATCGTAGTTACGCCTTTGGGGATCTCAATACTGATCAGTCCGCTCCTTGCAAATGCAAACTCGCCAATCGTCCGTACCGTATCCGGCACCTTATACGTTGTCAGAGACTGATCCGCATAGAAGCCCTGCGCAGCAATTGCGTCATCCAAAATCGCGTATTTGGGAAGATATCCGCCCTTTATCTGATCGTATACCACGGTGGATGCCGTATGATCCGTTCTTACCGCATCCTCCTCATCCGGTATCGTAACAAGGGTATTATTGTTGCTTGCAAAATTACCGTCCACGGACTGCAGATTACCCTGTTCGTTGCCATTGTGCACAACCGCCTGCGAGGAATCCAAAAAGAGCATGGCATTGCCGCCTACTACCAGGGTCTTTGCTTTAACACCCGGATCGTCCTCGGATAAAAGCGGATCCGAAGACGGCATATAATCCACATTGCTGGGATCGTTTACGGCACTTTTTACAACCGTTTCTTCGCCATTTTGACCCGTTGTTTCTTCCGTATTGGTATTCTGATCAATACCGGGAAGAATCAATACATCCTCTTCTTCTGCTTCCTGTGCAGCACTGCGTGCCAGATACTCCTGATAAAAAGCATAGCCCGCGGTACCTTTGTCCGCAATAATATTCAGTTTCCGGCAGCCATCAAAAGCAGTCGGATCAATGTAACTGACGGATGCCGGAATGACCACATCAGTCAATGAAACGCAGTTTTCAAATGCTTTCGCATCGATCGTATTGACCGAATACGGAAGCGTAATATTTTTTAATGCACTACAGTTAGAGAATGCATATCCCGGAATCTCATTTAGATAATTGCTCAAATCAATATATTCAAGGGTATCATTGCCCCAGAAAGAATAGGCATTAATCTTCTTTACCGTGTCCGGCATATTGTAAGTATCCGCCGCATACCCGTTTAAATACGCAACCAGAGTCTGCTTCGTATCATCATAAAGGGCACCCCTATCCACGGTAAAATTCTTATTTTTTTTATCAAGTTCAATGTGGGAAAGAGAATTGCAGGCTGCAAATACGCCGGTTCCAATCTCTTCCACATTGGCACCAATCTTTACTTTAGAAAGATAATCACAGCCACTGAAGACATAATCGCCAATCGTAGTGACCTGATCCGGAATCGTAACACTGGTCAGATATTTACAGCCGGAAAAAGCCATGGAACGAATCTCTTTTGTATTCTTTCCCGCATTCACCGTACCAATATCCGTATTGCCCGAAAATGCTTCGGTTCCGATTGTCTTTACCGAATCGGGAACATTAACAGAGGTTGAAAATCCCGTGTATTCCATCAGGATATCTTCGTCCATCTGAAAATCTTCCACCGTATTTGCCGCAAAGGCTTCCGGCATCGGTATCTGGGTCAGTATAAGAGCCACGATCATGCATACTGCCCCCAGTACCTTTCTGACTGTTTTTGCCATATCTTATGCCTTTCTTACTGCAGGTGTCATTCTGTCTTTCTTCATAAACAACAGGATGGAAATACAAGCCAGTCCTATTGAGAAGAACCACTTCGGATGAATACCATCCCCGGTTTTGGGGGTAACATCCAGCATATTAGCGGATAAATTGGATGTATCCGTATAAATCGTATAGGGTGAAAAATGAGTGGCTGTAAACGTTACGCAGGGAATACCCGAAACGGTTGTAAATTTACAGTTCAGTTTTTCAAGCGTATTGCCGTTTATTACTGCGCCCACTTTATTATTACCACCATATTGTACTAAAGCATCCGGAATCGGCATCGTTACATTAACCGATAACCCATTCGTGTCCGTTATCTTATTGCCGTTTTTATCATACAAAGAGATATCCATTGCAAAATAACGGATTGGATTCATATCCGGATACTCGTTGGACAATGCAAGTGCTACTGCATTTGCCGCATCCGAACTTTCCGTGATCTTAACCACAAAATTGTCCGTGGATCCGCTTACGGAAGCATATGCCTTATCCGTATTGGAAATACCCGGTTTGGTAATCTCCACTATAGAGCCCGAAGATCCGGATGTACTTCCGATCGGCTTACGGTTAACGGAATTATTGCTAACCGAACTCTTATCACGATAGGTTGCCGTAACAACCGCATCGGAATTGGTCGTCTTTACCGTTGTGGCTGCACTGGTTGCACTGGTAATTGTTACACCGGTGTTATTGGAAGTCCATTTGTAGAACTCCTTACCTGCCGGTGGTTCAATTGCTGAAATAATAACCGTGGAACCGGATGCATAAGTACCGGAACCATTACCATATACAACGGTCAATGTATATTTGGTAGCATTGGTATTATTATTGCCGGAAGCCGAACCACTGCCGTTTCCATTATTACCATTGCCGCCATTATTACCATTACCGCCGTTATTGCCGCTACCGCCGTTATTGCCACTGCCGCCGTTATTGCCACTGCCGCCGTTATTGCCGCCGCTTTCGCCATTCTCTCCCTTATTATCGGGATCCAATGGATACTCATCATCGATATCCGGAATACCGTCGCCATCCGTATCAATCGGTTCAATCTTGGCAACAAAGAATCCGTTTTCTGTAATATTGGTCAGATCCTGTGTGCCTTCCCATCCGGTCAGTTCATAGCCTTTCGGGATATAAGCAGCCAGATCCACTTCATCCGGTGCTTCCTTACGAACGTTATCGCCGGGCATAACACCGGTTACCCTTCCAACCTCAACAAGGCCGCTGTCCTGGCGTACATAGAAGGTTACTACTAATGATCCGTCTTCCGGAATGGTTTCGCTGACATCAATACCCTTATCCCTTGCCTGCTGACGGATCGACGCATCTTTATAAGCCGTCAGTTTGGGTTTGGCAACCGCTTCTGAGCCGCTTCCGTAAACATCATCACCCAGTACGGCATTTCTGCTGTAAACCCATACATCCGTAGATCTGCCGGTACCCGCAAAGGAATTTTCACCGATAAAGGTTACGCTTTCCGGCAGATAAGCAAAAGCGAGCAATTCATCGCCTCTAAAGCAGTCTTTTGGAATCTCTTTAAACTTACAGGTTCCGCCGTTATGGAAATCTACGGAAATCAACTCTTTACAATTGCGGAATGCACCCGGTTCAATCTCTGTAACCGTAAGTAAATCAGGGTCGTTCTTGATGGACACCGTGGAAACACCGGGTCCGTTCTCCGTACCTCTCGAAGCAAGGCACTCCACCAATACCGAAGGTACGCCTTCTTCATTGTTCTTATATAAAATACCATTGTTACATGTGTAGGAAGAACTTCCACCCACGGATAAAAGCCTCGTACATCCTTCAAAAGGAAGGCTTCCCACATCCTTCATATCATTGCTAAAGAGAACGGAAGTTAAACCTTCACAACTATAGAATGCACCATCCGGAAGGTATTCCACGGATGCCATGGTAACAGTCTGTATTCTGTCATTACCGGCATCAATCTGTTCATTTTCATGTTTTCCCGTTGTTGGCGGATCATTATATTCATCAAATGAATATTCATCAGAAGCAAACAATCCGCCATTCTTATATTCACTATAACGGTTATCTAAATCTGCTCCATTATTAAAATACGCTTTAATACTGTATTCGTTATTTAATCCCTTATTTACCGTAACACCATCAACGGGAACGGAAGAATTGTTAAAATAGCCTTTGGCATCAATGGATTTAACACCGCTTGGAATTTTAATATTGAGGCAGGCATCAATCAGATTGGCTTCTGCCACATCAAATTCTTGTCCTGCTTCAAAACGAGTCTTAAGGTTATCATCTAAATCCTCAAATCTCGGATAATCTACTAAAGTCGGCATGTTATTTTTATTATCTAAGATCACGGACATATTCTGAGGCGCCGGTGATTTGTAAAGAACACGGACACCCTTATCCGGATCCATAAAGCATTCCGGATCCATCGCCCACTTAAACGGTCCGTAATTTGCATCAATCATAGCCTCGATGGTCAGTTTATCACCGCCGGTACTGAATGCATTTGTACCGATTGTGATATCCGGAACTACATTGCCTTCGGGCGCATTGATCTTGATGTATTCGAGTTTTTTGGAATTGGCAAAAGCACCATCTCCGATTGCATTGATGGTATTGCCAAGTTCCACATATTCCAATGCCTGTGCTTCTGCAAAGGTATTCTTGCCGATGGAATTTACACCGCTACCGATATATACATATTTTAATCTTTCTGCACCTTTAAATACCTCGTCACCAATCGATTTGATGCCACTGCCATCTGCAATCTTCAGTGCTACAATATAATCCAAAATACCGCTTGTACCGCTAAAGCAGCCTTCACCCAGGCTTGTAACCGGAGTGGTGCCGACCGTTGCCGGAATCTCATAAGGATCCGTAACCGTCCAGTTGCCTTTCGCATCCACATCTGCTGTACCGATAGGATTCGGGATTTTGTCCGGCATAAACGAGCTGGAAATCAATGTACCGGTTCCGTCTATTACGGAAAGATATCCTGCATTGTCACAGATCTCATAATAATCCTTGCCGCCATCCTTGTATACATACGGAACGGGTTGTGCCGGTGTGTCTCCGAATGTACAGAGCCATGTGGACTGTCTGGGAAGAGCCGTTCCCCCCGCTCCATTTGTCTTGGGACCCCTTACATAAAATTCGGGGTTCTTAACATCCTTAAATATTTCTTTTTCAAATCTAACATTATAACAGGTTTCCGGGAAGGTAACGCTCGCCAGTTCACTGCATCCGTAGAAGATCGTTTTGTCTAATTCCGTTTCCATGGATGTGCCTAAGTTTGTAGGCATCGTCACATTCTTCAAATTGGTTCTGCCACCAAAAAGATAATCTCCAATCTTATCCCCGTCCGAAAGGGAATTCGGCATCATGAAATTCTGTAAACTGCCCGTAGGCACCTGTGAAAGAGCAAAAGCACATTCACCGATACTGTTAATCGTGGAATCTTTAAAATCCACATTCGTAAGTGCCGGGCAGTCAAAGAATGCCATCTTC
>CAYLSH010000022.1:12141-20616 GCA_964386235.1 uncultured Lachnospiraceae bacterium
GGAATCTTTAAAATCCACATTCGTAAGTGCCGGGCAGTCAAAGAATGCCATCTTCATAATATCCGTTTTACCCGTATTGTTAAAAGTTACATTTTTAAGATTCTTACAATTGTAGAATGCCCCCGCTCCCACGGTTTCCAATGAATTGGGAATCACAATGCTTTCTAACGGCGTACCGGAGAATGCCTCTGCACCGATCTCTTTTACGCCCTTTGTCATATCCACATTCACAAGATCCGGGCAATCCTTAAAGGCAGCATTTCCAATCTTGGCTCCTTTTTCAAATGTAATGGACTGCACGAAACTTTCTTCAAATGCGGAATCTCCAATAAAATCAATCTCACTTGCCATTGTAAGGGTGGTAACGTTCTTAACACCCTTGAATGCTTCCTTAGCAATGCCGGCAATCGTGTTGGAATTGTCCGCAAGGAATAAATTGGAATCCACCCAGTATAAAGGACCGTTAATGGAAACCGGTACATTTTTAGGCTTTTTAAGAAGCCTTGGAACATATACAAGTTCACCGGTTTCACGAACGGAAATACCAATCAGTTCCATATCTGTTCCGCCACCAAATACCTGGTCACAGAAAAACTGCGTACGTTCCGTATCCTTTGTATAGATATCATCGCCGTAAGTGGCACGCAGTGCTGCCGGTTGTTTTGCCTCTGGGACTGCGGGAATCAGAGCAGCCTGCTCCGGTGTTTTACCGGAAATATCAGTAAGATATTTCCGATAATCCAGATATGCATTATATTGCGCTATATATTCAGTATACTTTTTTAATAAAGTCGGATTAGACTGAAAAAACAGCAACGCCGTATCACTTGGATGCGCATTGTAATATGACGGCTCTTTATCAATAATATAAGCATAATAAAGTGTCTTAATCTCCTGCTCAAAGATCTTACAATCATCCGATGTCGGAGAAGTCTTATCCGCATTCATATTCTTGTAAGCATTGACCTTGATCGTTTCTGCACTAGGATCTTTTGCCAGAAACTTGGAATAATCATTCTGCGTAATATAGATATAGTCAGAATATACCTGGTAGGACAGATCCACTTCCGTTCTGGAATAATTGGAATTGTATTTGGTAATCAGACCATCCATAACCACACTGGAAATGGTATCATCCGGTGCATAATATTCAAACTGCCAATCCATCTGCCAGGAACCGGTACTGTTTTGATAGATGGTATATGCAGTGAGATTTTTATTCGCATATGTGGAGTTTTTCTTCGAATAATCAGTTTGGGAGTCAATTGGGATTGACTGGTTTAACGTATCCGTTACTGTCAGATAATCTGATGTCGGGTTTACATCATATGAATACGGATACCCTGGTGTGGTGGTGGTACCTTCCGCTGCCGCATCCGGGAAGGGAATTGCCGCCACGATGATCGCCGTTATCATGCACAATGCACCAAGCGTTCTTCTGACACTCCTTTTTAATCTTCTATTACTTTTCTTTTTTACAGATCCTGCCATTTTATCATGCCTTTCTGTGTTTATTGTATATTCTGATTTACTTTCTTAGCCACTACCACGAAACGTCCATCCGTTTCGGAACTGTCACAGGTCGATAACGTGATCAGTTTGTCTCCAAAGTCTGCACTCACACCCGTATCATACAGGCTCATGCGCGCCATTTCATCCATTGCCGAATAAAATTCATCGGCAGAATTCACATCCATAAACTGGTAATACTTAAATACGATCTCCTCTTCATTGTAAATGCGGGAACGGAATACATACATGATGTCGTAGATCCCTTCTTCATAGATCGTATCAAAACGTATCTGCGGATGCTCCTTGTAATAACTTTCCTTGCTGTAATAATTCAGATTGCCAAACATCTTGCCCGATTTCATATGATGACCGTAAATAATCATATTCGTATTGGGAAAAGCCGCATTGCAATCCTTATCTAAGAATAAGGAACCGTTCTTATCGTACTCCTGATTGAAATTATGATCGAGGTAATACTCATTGTTCACAGTCTGCATTACGGGGTAATCAATATTTGTATCGTCAATTTTTAGCCATCCGATTAGTTTTTTATTCTTTTTATATAAGGTTTCGTACTTCGCCAGAATGGGCGGTGCGTCCTTTTGTTCGGCAACGGTAACCGTATATCCCTTTTTCGGATCCTTACTGCTGTCCTCTTTTATCTGTGAGAGTTTGTCATAGTCCATGCCGTTTTTTTCGTACTGGTAATAATAAAATCCCACATATGCCATACATGCCGTGGCAAGTACACTCAGAATCGCAATCAAAAGCCTGCGTTTACGCTCCTGCTTTTTTAATTCGGACAGAATCCGTACCTGCATCGCAGAATCGTAATCCTGCAATTGTTTGGCGTCGCGATCCGGTTGTCTTGGACTCTTTTCTTTTGATTTTTTCTTGGAATCCGCCTTTTTAGAAGATGACAGAATACCTCTTTTTTTTACCTGCGGAGGATTCTCTTTCAGATACCGTATCCTCTCTTCCACCTCTTCTGTAAAGTCTTCTCCCAAAAGAGTCATAAAGGAATACATTGAGCCATCCAGATCTGTAAGCAGTTTTTCCAATTGTGAGATATTGTCAAAGTCCGTCTTTTGTCTGATCTGTGCGATCAGCAGCTCATCTTTTTTAGCATATATATAATCCTGCTTTGTCCGAAAAGTACGTCCGGACACTTCATAATACTGCTGTGGCATATTCCTAATAACCCCATTAAAAATCATATACTCTAATTTTACAATATCTTGCAATTTATGCAAGTCTTTTATCCACATATTGTTACTAATTTACCATGTTTTTTTATAATTTTTCAAAAAAATAATAACGTAACCGGAAACATGGTCATGCCGGCGGAGTACCATATACTATAATCAATTTCTTGGAGGCTTTTATGGGCGACTTATCAAGTTGTGGATGCAATGACTGCAATAACACAAGACCAAACAACGGATGCGGCTGCACCGGTTGCAGTTGCACAAATAACAACAACGGAGGAAATTTCTGGTGGATCATCATCCTCTTATTCTTCTGTGGCGGCTGCGGTTCTTCCTCTTCCAATAACGGATGTGGCTGCGACAACGGCAATAACAACAATTGCTGTTCTTCCATCATCTGGATCATCTTATTATCCTGCATCTGCGGGAACGGTAGTTTCTTCTAAAAAAAGCCGCTTTTGCGTTGCTTTTTGCAACACTCTGCCTATGCAAATGCCGGGGTATGTTTCTAAAACTGCCCCGGCAATAATCAGGACATAATTTTGTCCTTCTAAACATAAGATGCAATAACAAAAGAAAAGGAGACTCCATGAACGATTCTGTATGTGATCCTATTACAGCATTTGATACGCTCTATACCACAAACGGGCTTCAGGTCCTAAAGATCCTGCTTCCCCACCTGCAAAAAGACATACAGCCGGGGATTGCCGTTTATATAAAATTAAATGAATTGCTCTTTTCCCTTCGTTTTTCCAAGGGCTTAAAAGAATGTTCCGCCCCGCTTTCAACGGGCAAAGAAACGGATATGCAGGAACTTATCTGCGAAATATCCCCCTATTTAAACGGAAACGAAAAAGAAATGCTGCAAAAACTTGCCGATCTGAAGGATAATATGGAACGTTTCAAACAGATCAGCCGGATGATGCAGATGATGGAGGATATGGGGGACTCCCCCGAATCCGTCCTTCAGGGTTTCCTTTCCGAAGAACAAATGGAAATGTTTAAAATGTTTCAGGACATCGTGTGAAGGGAGAACCATATGAACGAAACAAACTGGATGAACGATGCGCGTATCGCTTCCATTCCCAAAGAAAAACTCATGTTTTTACAAAAAATGTTTTTTGAAAGCAAAAAATTATCGCAAAAAGAATTAATGCCCTTTCTGATGGCACTTGCAGGACGAGCGAAAAAAGAACAGATTTCTTTTGCACCATCCGAATTTGATCTGATTCTTAGCGTAATCCGCGAGCAGTCTTCGGAAAAAGAATGCGAAAAGATCGATCAGGCATTAAAACTTTTTGCACAAAAAAAGAAGTCTTCCTGACGAGGACTTCTTTTTAATGTTAAAAATTATTTTGCTACGATATTGATGATTCTGCCGGGTACGTAGATTTCTTTTATGATATTGCCGGTCAATTTGTCACCAAGAGCTTCTTTGCCGGCTGCAATGGCATCATCCTTAGAAATGTTCTTATCCACACAAACGGTACATTTGGTCTTACCATTGATCTGTACAGCAATCTCAATGGTGGACTCAACCGTCTTGGCTTCCTCATATTCCGGCCACGTGTTCTGATACACACGTCCGCTGCATCCGATTGCTTCCCAGATTTCTTCTGTGATATGAGGTGCTACCGGATTCAGCAAGGTAAGGAGTGTCTTATACTCACCCTTTGTTACGGCGTTCTTCTTATAGAAGTCATTGATCAGAGCCATCATGGCTGCGATCGCCGTATTGTATTTGAGGTTTTCAAAATCACTGCTTACTTTCTTAATGGTCTGGTGCATCTTTGTTTCCAGATCAGAAGAATAGCCTTCTTCCTCTGTTAAGATATCCTGTAATTTCCATACACGGTCAAGGAATCTTCTGCATCCCTTTACACCATCCTCTGACCAGGATGCGGAAAGATCAAACGCACCAATGAACATCTCATAAGTACGAAGAGTATCTGCACCATAATCCATCACGATGTCATCGGGATTGACTACATTGCCTCTGGATTTGGACATCTTCTCTCCATTAGAACCTAAAATCATACCATGGGAAGTTCTCTTCTGGTAAGGTTCCGGACAAGGAACCGCTTTTTCATCATATAAGAATCTATGCCAGAATCTGGAATATAACAAATGCAGTGTTGTATGTTCCATACCGCCATTGTACCAGTCCACCGGCATCCAGTATTCCAGTGCTTCTTTGCTTGCCAAAGCATTCTCATTCGTAGGATCCGTATAGCGAAGGAAATACCAGGAAGACCCCGCCCACTGAGGCATGGTATCCGTCTCACGCTTTGCAGGTCCACCACAGCATGGACATGTGGTATTCACCCAGTCCGTCATGGCAGCAAGTGGGGATTCCCCATTGTCCGTTGGCATATAACTATCCACCTCCGGAAGTTCCAATGGTAATTCACTCTCATCCAAAGGAACAAAACCGCATTTCTCACATTTAACGATCGGAATCGGTTCCCCCCAGTAACGCTGTCTGGAGAATACCCAGTCCCTTAATTTGAAATTCGTCTTGGGTTCTCCAATTCCTTTTTCTGCTAAAAAGGCAATGATCTTTTCTTTGGCTTCGGCAACGGATAGACCATCTAAGAAATCGGAATTAACCAGGGTACCGGTTGCCACGTCCGTATAAACGGCTTCGTTTACATCCACTTCACTTCCGGCTACTACTTCAATGATCGGAAGATCAAATTTCTTGGCAAATTCCCAGTCTCTTTCATCATGTGCCGGTACCGCCATAATCGCACCGGTTCCATAGGTCATCAGAACATAATCAGAAATCCAGATTGGAATCTCCTTACCGTTAACCGGATTGATTGCTGTTAAACCATCAATGGCAACACCGGTTTTATCCTTTGCCAGTTCCGTACGTTCAAAATCAGATTTTTTGCTTGCCATCTCACGATACTGTGTGATCGCATCAAAATTTTTGATCTCGTCCTTATATTTATCGATGATCGGATGTTCCGGAGACACTACCATGTAAGTAACACCGAACAAAGTATCCGGTCTTGTCGTATAGATACGAAGTTTGTCTTCTTTATCCTTAATGGAAAAATCCACTTCCGCTCCCTGACTTTTACCGATCCAGTTTTTCTGGGAAACCTTAACACGTTCGATATAATCCACACTGTCAAGTCCCTCAATCAGTTTGTCCGCATATTCCGTGATCTTGAGCATCCACTGGCTCTTTACCTTACGAACCACTTCAGAACCGCAACGTTCACATACCCCGTTTACCACTTCTTCATTGGCAAGACCTACTTTACAGGAGGTACACCAGTTGATCGGCATCTCGGACTTGTAAGCAAGGCCTGCTTTAAATAATTTTAAGAAAATCCACTGTGTCCATTTGTAATAATTCGGATCCGTTGTATTGACTTCTCTGTCCCAGTCAAACGAATAGCCAAGGGAATGCAACTGATTCTTAAAACGTTCCACATTGTTCTTCGTTACGATCTTTGGATGAATGTGATTCTTAATCGCATAGTTCTCAGTAGGAAGACCAAACGCATCCCAGCCCATCGGGTATAATACATTATATCCCTGCATTCTTCTCTTTCTAGCCACAATATCCAGTGCCGTATACGGTCTTGGATGTCCTACGTGAAGTCCCTGACCTGACGGATAGGGGAATTCTACCAGACAGTAATATTTGGGTTTGGAAAAATCATTACCGGTCGCAAATGCTTTTTCATCATCCCAGACAGCCTGCCACTTCTGCTCCACTTCTCTATGGTTGTATGGTTGTGCCATAATCTCGCTCCTTCTGGCTATTGCCAATGTCCCTTGTGACATTAGCCTAGCATCTGTTTTTTTCAAAGAAATATTTTACCTTTATCCCCATTCAATGTCAAGGTATCCTACCATCGTTTCCGGTAATTTATACAATCGCTTCCAGTAATTTTGCTATATAATGGAGACGTGCATTTTCTCCGTCGCCCTTATTTTTAGCATAGGTCATATCGTTGACATTAAACAACAGACAGCCGCAATGACCCTTGGATGTCGGGAAGCAGATCACATGAAGGTAGGCATCGATCTCCGGGCTGTAATCAATGATTGTCAGAACATCCCCAAAAACAGCCGTTCTCTCATAACTGCGCACCCATTTCTGGTCCATATTGGGAAAGATACTGCCAAAGGAATGGCCTATGATTTGATCCAAAGGCATCTGCTCCAATGCAGCAAGTGCGGCATTCCCATAGCGGAAAATCCAGTCCACCGCGTCATTTTTATCATCAAATACCATCTCAATATCGGCAAAAGCAATGGGAAGATCATCAAAACTCTTAAATCTCTCATGATATTGATCGTTCGTTCCCTGTGCGGCTCTTTCCTGAAAACTGCTCACAATCCTCTCTCGTTTTTCCATAAACTCATTGAGAATTTCTTTTTTTCTGCGCAAAACGTAGTTTAAGGATTCTCCGTTATTTAAAATAATCTTTTCGGTAATACTGTGAATCGCCATCACCGCTACCAGACAGCTGCGGTGCACTTTCATATAATCGTCCATACCCAGTATTTCCACGAGATTTTCCATCGTAATTCTGGTACGGTAAACCTTCCCGCCCGATACGTGGATCTCTGCCACATTTTCTTTCATATACACATAGAGGATCGTGCGGATATCTAAATCAATATCCCTTCGGTCGGCTCTGATTCTTAAAGTTTTCGGTTCATTCATGTTTATCCCTCTCATAAATTCTATAGGTGTTTAGTATAAGGTTAACCCGGAGTTTGTGTCAAGTAAGATACTATTCTGATTCTCTGAAATTCGAAGGGGATATCGGACGATATCCCCTCAGATTTCTTAATACAATTCTCAATTTCCCAGTTCACCAATGCAAAGTGCATTGCCACTCTTGTAATGCGTGTACGCACTATCAGAATTACCGTCACCGAAATACCAGTCCCGGGGATCCAGGTAGTTACCGGTTACAACCTTAGTACCCACGGGCAATGTACTGCCATCTTCCGTAACCGTATATACCCCTATCGAAGCATTCCCATTATCGTATACATATCCGGAAAGATCGGTAAGCATAACAGAATCTTTTATCTTGATAGGATTTCCATTTTCATCCGAAACGGTTCTCGTAATGCCCTTTACCACAATCGGCTTATCCGCATTGTGCATGATCGCACATACAGTTCCAGACTGCTGATAAATCGCATCCGTTGTGAGTGTTCCTTCCAGTTTCAGACCGCCCTCCACACAACGCAGTTCCTTTACCGTAACATTGCCCTGTACACTCATTGTTGAGCCAAAAAGTACAAGTGTTCCCAGCCCACTGACGGAATCAGCGTTTATAAATTTATTCCCAAAGGAAATCATATACTGTATTCCAAACGTTCCTTTTGCACTTCCTGTGATTCTGCCAAAACTTCCTGTATCCATTCCCGAATCATATTCGCATATAAACGTCGCAAGCAAGTTAACAGTATGATTTCCGACTGTAAGATCCGGTTTTGCCGAAACCACTTCATTCTTTACCGTTTTTACCGGTATTAATCTTGTGTAGTAGAAGCCTGTATCGCATCGTGGTGCAAGATTACCGGTAAAGGTAATACTATAAAATCCCGCGTCACCATTCACTGCAAAGTCAGATGCCTTAGATGGGAATGGCAGGGTACCGTACTTGTGGTTTCCGTTCTCGTTGCCAATCTCCACATTCTTTAAAAGTTCGATGCTAAAGGATTCATAATTCCCTTCGCTATCTTTTAACGCCATACTGTCGATGGCTTT
>CAYLSH010000022.1:20716-23190 GCA_964386235.1 uncultured Lachnospiraceae bacterium
TAAAGGATTCATAATTCCCTTCGCTATCTTTTAACGCCATACTGTCGATGGCTTTTACCGCTTCTTCGTAGGTGGCAAAGGTCATATAGCCGGGAAGACCCGAACTACCACCATATAGAATTACTTCGCATGCGTTCTCCACGCCTTTATAGGAAGTACCATCTTTTGAGAAGGTAACTTCATCCATGATTTTGCGATACACTATATCGTTACCGGATTTTACAAGGCCATACGTCGGTGTCCATTCAGGTTCAGAATATTTTCCGTTCGCATCTCCTTCTGCCATTATACCCGGTTCCCTGCCCATATTCAGGCTTACAACCGTATCGTCGCGAGGATCCTTCGGTGTATTATTTACATCCTTAAGTGTTGCATAATATGGCGTAAAGAAGGAGTCCGCCGCCTTCGGTGCCTGTAAAAGCATCATGCCATCGTATAACTGCGCATATCTTGTGATGGAATTCGGATAATACAGACCAATGGTAAGTTTGCTGTTGTTATCGCCAAATACACCTCGTTTGATCTGAATCTGGCTTCTGCCGTTTTTATCCTGTTTTGCTTCCATGATGCTGTTGCTATCGGATATTGTCAAATCAT
The DNA here is from genome assembly GCA_964386235.1 of uncultured Lachnospiraceae bacterium. Classification (GTDB taxonomy): domain Bacteria; phylum Bacillota; class Clostridia; order Lachnospirales; family Lachnospiraceae; genus RGIG8767. The sequence goes on from CAYLSH010000022.1 coordinate 21,314, forward strand.
TTAAGATGATCTTACCGTCACCGATGCTGCTTGAGCCCGCTCTCACATAGGCGTTTTGCATATATAAGGTATCGGATACCGTGATATTCCTTGCAAGGAGTTTTGCTCGCATATCAGATCCTGCACCGGATTCCTCAGCGGAGTTATTATCTCCATTAACTACCAATTCCTTAACGCTTACATCTTTGTCCGTCTCTACGGTAACACAACCCAAAACACTCATGGAACGTACGCCGGAAATACCCTCTGCAATGGAACAAACCACTTCTCTATCGTACGGGCCTTCAAAACAGACTTCTCCGATATTGCGAATCTGGGTATACATATCCGTATTTCCATTTAAGTAAGTAGCCACTTGTCCGGCAGAAGCACCGGTCAGCTTGATCTTTGGAGAATGTCCTTCCACACTGTCATAGCGCAAATGCATGTCCAATTTATATTTTCCGACATTCAGTGTATACGCCGTATCATAATAGGTATTGCCGGACTTTTTAACCGCAACAATGGGTACACAAATTGCCGCATCTGACTTAAGGCTAACCGTACTTCCTGTCGTCAGGATACCATAATTATCATCACCATCAATAGTAACCATACCAGCTTTGGATGGCAGGGTCAGATTCTTAAGAGGCACATCATCTCCGATTATATCATATAATGTAATCGTATACGTCCAATCCGGATGGTTTAATCGGTCAATCGCACTCACTGCCTGCTCCCAGGTATAGAAGGAGGATTCATAGCAATCCCCTTTTTGTGTAGTGGCACCTTCAACCATCAGAACAGGTTTTTTCGTGGTCAGGTAAATACCACCATTATGGATTGCGTTATTAAGATCATCCTTAATGATACCAGATGGCATATTGGCAAATTCGATGGAAAGGTGCGCCTCACTCATCTTAGGTGCTGTCAGCAGTTTCTGGTATGCTGCCGGATTTTTGCTCATGTCATTCCAAAGAAGGGATTCCACTTCCATATCATTCAATTCACGATAGGATTTGCTAATTTTATCATAGCAATATGGGTAAATTTTCAAAGAAGAATTATAATATGCTTCTCCCGTTACCGTAAGTTGGGTGGTAGCCTTCTTCCAGTCATTCTTAGTGTAAGCGGTATATACAGAAACCTCCGTACCTTCCAAGTCTCCCAATGTGATGGTGGAGGAAGTTGTTAAGTAAACCCTATCCGTCGTATTGGAGATTTGATTTATTTTAATCTTACCCTTAGCGTATAAATTAGTATCTCCTTGTAAGCATGCAAGCGATACTTCGCCAAGAACAAATGCTTCAAGATAATTATTTGAAGTTAAGGTGCCGGATTGGCCTGTAATCTTACTTAATACAATATTGCAGCTATCATCAATTGTATTGGTATTAGTATTATTATCAATACCGTATAACTCCCACTCGCTTTCCGGAACACTATTCCGTATCAGATCCGGATCATTTGGAGTCTTTACGCCGTCTCCGATCGAAACATTTGCATTGCCGATCTCAAGTGTAACGGAGTTTTTTTCATCGAAGCCATCCCCATCCTTTGCATTCGAATTACTCTTACCCTCTGTCAATACTACATTATCAAGGTTCAGTTTCAGTGTTCCCTGCGGTTTCAAAGTGCCGGTATACTTAATGGTAACCGGATTATCCCTTTCCTCACTTTTAATCGTAAGAGATTTTGCCTTGCCCGCTTTGGGAAGTGCCAACACACCATAGTCAGCCTTATCATTCTTCAAAGCCGTCTTGATTACACCCTGATTGCCATTAGCAGTCGATGCTGTACCTTCCGCTTCGCCTTCTGAAGGCTTGCCGGACTCTGCCACTGTCGTATTACGAAGGGTAATCGTATACTCTCCGTTTGCGTTATTCGTATTGTTAATG
>CAYLSH010000023.1:0-4883 GCA_964386235.1 uncultured Lachnospiraceae bacterium
TATGCGGGCAATGCTCAGTAACAAATCCACACCGGACAATCCCATTGTGCAGGTAGTTTCCAATCTTGGCGGCAAAAAGGTGATTTATAACGTGGAAGTGAATAAGGTCAATCCGAATAATGCCACACAGCTTGAGATGTTCGCACTACTCAGTTATACCGATAAGATGGGTATTATAGATGCTGGAATAGAGAATCAGGCAGAGGAAGACAAAAAATAAGCTTATCCAACTAATGGTGCGCTTATTTTTATGCTTGTAAGAACAGGAAGTATTCGATTATGAAAAAGTTGATAACATTAGTTTTAGTATTGGTTTGTGTGATGAGTTTTATCTGTATCAAGAGTGTGGCAAACTGATTGATGAGAATATAGTTGACACGTCACAACGTCAGTGGGCTTATGTAAAATGGGTTCGTGAGGGCTTCTCAGGCAGCCCGGAAATCGTAAAACCGTAGAATAGGCTGAAGATGGCGTTATGATTTCATGGATGAGCAGTATCGATGGAGTATAACGCTATTTTTATTTTGTTGAGTGGAGAGTGGATATGAAGAAGAAAGGAACAAAGGCTGTTTCTATCATAGGAGGAGCAGATGGACCAACCAGCATATTTATTGTTGGGAGGATAGGAAGGAAAACGCTGAAAGACCGTGTTAGAAATTATTTTTATAAATGTAAACTTAAGCGGACGGAGAAAAAGATTCACGCCGATGGACACACATTGAATGAAGTAATTTCTTATGCAAATGAGAGATTTATGGTAACAGAAGTTTCTGTGGAAGAAAAGAAGTATATTGAACAGAGAAAATACTTGAAGGAAAGTTTGATATTAAAACATAGACCGGAATTGTTAGATGGTATAGAAGATGTAAAAATGCCTAAAGAATGGAATGAAGATTCTACTAAGGAGTTTCTACGCCAATCAGAGATTCGCAGTGAACGAATTGCTGAGATTCCGGACAATCAAATGCCTATGGATTTCCATCTATATGAAATCAGAATGGGAAATGGATACCTGGAGATGGAAGTAGACTATCTGTGGGACATTTTAGGAATATCGTATAGTGGAAATCAACTGAAAAAAATAGCGAGGGAGTTGTACCTTTACTATGGTGTAACAGAAGAGGATATACAAGTTAAGTCGGAGAGATATTCTTCGTTATTAACAATGTTATGTTGACTTGACAAGAAAAACGAAAAGGTGTAGCATAACTTGCGTAAAGGCAAAGGCGTCTTTAAGTTGAAGATAACTTAAAGGCGCCTTTTTATGTAATCGGAAATTTCTTTGAAATTACCGATCACATAAAAAACACTCCGTGAGGATGCGCACGCTTTTGCATAGGTAGAATGTCGCTATAAGCGACGCAAAAGCGGCGCTAGAGTTTCACGAGCGAAACTCTTCTTCATGGAAATCATGCATATAGGAGGATATAAAGATGAATAAGCAGGAAATGTTATACGAAGGAAAGGCAAAAAAAGTTTTCTTGACAGAGGATCCGGATGTTTTGATCGTTTCTTATAAAGATGATGCCACTGCTTTTAACGGATTGAAGAAGGGGAGTATAACGGGAAAAGGCGCGATCAACAATCGTATGACGAATTTTCTGTTTGAGAAGATGGAAAAGGAAGGGGTTCCCACGCATCTGATAGAGGAAATAAATGACAGGGAAACGGCTGTACGAAAGGTGGAAATTGTACCGCTTGAGGTAATCGTAAGAAATGTAGCTGCCGGAAGTTTTTCCAAACGTTTGGGCGTAGAGGAAGGAAAGGTGTTTGCAGAGCCCACGATTGAGTTTTCTTACAAGAATGATGAATTGGGTGATCCTTTGATCAATAGTTATTTTGCAAAAGCGTTAGAACTTGCCTCACAGGAAGAAATCGATACAATCAAGAAATATGCTTTTAAGATAAATGAGATTTTGAAGAAAGAGTTTTTAAAGGCAGATCTTCGCTTGATTGATTTTAAAATAGAATTCGGACGTTTTCATGGTAAGATCCTATTGGCAGATGAAATCTCACCGGACACCTGCAGACTATGGGATGTAAACAGCGGAGAAAAGATGGATAAGGATCGTTTCCGCAGAGATCTCGGTAATGTGGAAGAAGCCTATATAGAAGTGGCAAAAAGACTTGGAATAGATATGTAGTTGGGACAAAAGGTGGTGTGCCTTGCAAGGCACACTGCCTTTTGTTATACTTAAAAATCATAATAAAAGAGAGAAAACAGGAGACAGAAATGATTTTAAGGCGTGCCAAAAGCCATGGAGATTACAAACAGATCAAACAGTTATATCTGCGTGCATTTCCCAAATGCGAGCAGAAACCGTTTTGGCTGATTCGATATAAAACACATAAAAAGATCGCAGATATATGGGTCATTGAAGAAGGGGATGAATTTGTGGGATTGGCGATCACCATGAATGGTATGGATCTGACCTTGTTGGATTACTTTGCAATAGAAGAGGCAAAAAGAAATGGAGGAAGCGGCAGTCAGGCACTTGCCCTTTTACAGGATAAATATGGGGACAACCGTCTTTTTTTAGAGATTGAGCGAACGGATGTGGATGCGGACAATATCGAGGAAAGAAAAAGAAGAAAGAACTTTTATCTTCGGAATAATATGAAAGAGATGCATGTGAATGCGACTTTGTTTGGAGTTCCCATGGAACTGTTGGGATATCACTGTGATGTGAGTTTTGAAGAGTATCAGCAGTTGTACATAGAAAACCTTGGTAAATTTGCTAAAAAGAACGTAAAACCCTAGAAAATCAGCCGGATAAAAAGTATAATAATGGGAGAAAATCAAAAGGAGGATGGGTATGCAGAATTATTCGGGAGAAGCAGGTTTACAATATCATTTACAGATCAGACCGGGGGATGTGGGACGGTATGTGATCTTACCAGGAGATCCTAAAAGATGTAAAAAGATTGCAGAACATTTTGAGAATCCGGTTCTTATTGCAGACAACAGAGAATTTGTAACTTATACCGGATATCTGGATGGGGAAAAGGTAAGCGTAACCTCAACCGGTATTGGTGGTCCGTCGGCTTCCATTGCCATGGAAGAACTGGTACAGTGCGGAGCGGATACGTTTGTCCGGGTAGGAACCTGTGGTGGTATTGATCTGGATGTAAAAGGTGGAGATATTGTAGTGGCAACCGGTGCTGTACGGATGGAAGGAACCAGCAAAGAATATGCACCGATCGAGTATCCTGCTGTACCGGATCTGGAAGTGGCAAATGCACTGGCATCTGCGGCAAGGGAACTTGGCTATACCTATCATACGGGAGTGGTACAGTGTAAAGATTCCTTTTATGGACAACATGATCCTGAAAAAATGCCCGTTTCTTATGAACTGCAGAATAAATGGGAGGCATGGAAAAGACTGGGATGCAAAGCATCCGAAATGGAGTCGGCAGCATTGTTTATCGTTGCGTCCCATTTAAAAGTACGTTGTGGCTCTGACTTTTTAGTAGTGGGCAATCAGGAAAGAAATGCATTGGGTATGGACAATCCGATCGTACATGATACGGAAGCGGCTATAAAAGTCGGAGTGGAAGCATTGCGCAAACTGATCAGACAGGATAAGGAGACAGTGTGAAGCCTGCGGAATGGAGGAAGCATGAACATCAAAAAATATAAACGTATTTTTACCATTGTAGTGGATTCGTGCGGGATTGGTGATGCGGCGGATGCAGCCGATTTTCATGATGCCGGAGCGGACACATTGGGGCATATTGCCCGGAAAGAAAAACTTAACATCCCCAATTTGAGAAAACTGGGAATTGCCAATCTTAAAGAATTAAACGGGATAGAACCGGTGGAGGCTCCCATTGGGTATTATACAAAATTAAATGAAGCAAGCAATGGAAAAGATACCATGACGGGACACTGGGAGATGATGGGGCTTCATATTACGACTCCCTTTCAGACCTTCACAGAAAACGGATTTCCGGATGAACTGATCAAAGAATTAGAAAAGCGTACCGGAAGAAAAGTCATTGGGAATAAGAGTGCCAGCGGTACGGAGATTTTAGAGGAACTGGCAGAGGAAGAAATTGCGACAGGACATATGATCGTATATACTTCGGCGGACTCGGTTTTGCAGATTTGCGGCAATGAAGAGACCTTTGGACTTGAGGAACTGTATCGCTGCTGTGAGATCGCAAGAGAACTGACGATGAAGGATGAGTGGAAGGTTGGACGTGTCATTGCGCGTCCTTATACGGGACGTAAAAAAGGAGAATTTACACGCACGAGCAATCGTCATGATTATGCCTTAAAACCATACGGAAAAACGGCATTGAATGTTTTAAAGGATGCCGGTCTGGATGTGATATCGGTAGGAAAAATTTTCGATATTTTTGACGGAGAAGGCATTACCCGGTCGAACAAATCCAAAAGTTCCGTACACGGCATGGAGCAGACGATTCAGATTGCAGACAGTGATTTTACAGGACTTTGTTTCGTTAATTTAGTGGATTTTGATGCTTTATGGGGACATCGAAGAAACGTTACGGGGTATGCAAGGGAACTGGACCATTTTGATGAAAAATTAGGAGAACTGCTGAAAGTTTTAAAAGAGGATGATCTTTTGATCATCACAGCGGACCATGGAAATGATCCGACTTACAGCGGAACGGATCATACAAGGGAACAGGTGCCGTTTATTGCGTATTCTCCCTCCATGAAAGGCTTTGGCAGATTGGAAGATACGGATAATTTTGCTGTGATCGGTGCCACGATCGTGGATAATTTTGGATTACAGATGCCAAAGGATACGATTGGGCATTCTCTTTTAGACAAATTGATATAAGCATGCTTATATGTATGCTTATATGCATGCTTATAAGCATACAGAAAGGATAAAAAATGAGTGAGAAAG
>CAYLSH010000023.1:4983-23168 GCA_964386235.1 uncultured Lachnospiraceae bacterium
ATGCTTATATGCATGCTTATAAGCATACAGAAAGGATAAAAAATGAGTGAGAAAGACATTTTAAGCAGGGTGGATCACACTTTACTTGCACAGACAGCTACCTGGGCAGAGATTAAAGAAATCCTGGACGATGCCATAAAATATAAAACGGCTTCGGCATGCATTCCGGCTGCCTATGTAAAACAGGCGGCAGAATATGTAAAGGGAAGCCTGTCCATCTGTACCGTGATCGGATTTCCGAATGGATATCATACAACGGCGGTAAAGGTATTTGAAACAAAGGATGCCATTGCAAACGGTGCCTCAGAAATTGATATGGTCATCAATATTGGTTTTGTAAAGGATCACCGTTATCAGGAAGTGGAAGATGAGATCAGACAGATCCATGAAGCCTGTGGGGATAAGATCCTAAAAGTGATCATCGAAACCTGTCTTTTGACAGATGAAGAAAAAAGGAAAATGTGTGAGATCGTAACCAATGCCGGTGCAGAATATATCAAGACTTCAACCGGTTTCTCCACAGCGGGAGCCACATTTGCAGATGTGGAATTGATGAAAAAACATATTGGTCCCGGGGTAAAGATCAAGGCGGCCGGCGGCATTTCTTCTTTTGATGATGCAAAAGAATTTATCCGTTTGGGAGCAGACAGACTGGGAACCAGCCGTCTTGTCAAAATTATGAAAAATACAGATAGAGGAATGGGTTATTAGAATAGAGGGGTACCTTATGATAATGGGAGTAAATATATACGCCGTGACATGTTTGGCATCTGTTGTGATGCTGATATTATTACTGATTGTATGTGGTAATCAGAATATTACATATTTTGTACTTTTGTATGCTATGGTTACTATAGCCAATATGGGATATTACACGCTGTCAACATCGCAGTCGCTGGAAGCGGCACTGGTAGGAAACCGTCTGATTTATCTGGGCGGGGTATTTATACCGGTCTTTTTGCTGTTTATTACGATGAAATTATGTAATATAGACATATCTCACTGGTTGATTACGGCTTTGTCATTATTGGGCGGTATTGTGATTTATTATGTTTTTTCCGTAGGACATAACGGAGATTATTATACAAGTGTTGATCTGGCAGATGACAATGGTCTGACTTATCTGGTTAAAGAATACGGACCCATGCATAAAATATTTATAATTTTTATGTTTGGAAGTTTAATATTTACATTTGGTGTTATATTTTATTCCATTCTCACGAAAAAAAATGTTCCGAAAAGAGTAATTCTATATCTGGTGACGATTGAAACCGTTACGATTGCCTGTTATCTTGGAAAACGTGTAAACGGAAAAGCGTTGGATTATATGGTATTTTCCTACTTTGTTGGAGAAATTCTGCTTCTGCCGCTGATTCGCAGAATTGGCAAATATGAGATTGGAGAAAATATTATTAATTCACTGGATGAAAAGTCTACCAACGGATATCTTGCTTTTGATGCAAGAGGTCGTTTTGTCAGTTGCAATAATATGGCAAAGATTCTTCTCCCGGAATTAGAAAATCAAAAGGTGGATGCTTATCTGAATCAGGATGCCACGCCACTTTTAGCTGCTGAATACGGAGAAATTCTGCGAAGTCCGGTTAAGGAAGAAAAGAAATGTCTGATTGAATCGGGAGACCGGATATTGGAATGCTCTCTTAAATTCCTTCATCCGGCGAAAGGAAAGAGGATAGACGGTTATCTGATCGAAGTGGTGGACGATACCAAACAACAAAAGTATTTAGATCTTCTAAATCATTACAATGATGATTTGGAAAAGGAAGTACAGGAAAAGACTGCTTTTGTGAATAAACTTCAGGAACGAATGGTTCTTGGACTGGCGGATATGATTGAAAATCGTGATACCAATACCGGTGGTCATGTTAAGAGAACCAGTGATGTGATCCGTATTTTTGCGGAAGAACTAAATAAAGTCGGAGAAAAGTATGGTTTTACGAAAGATTTTTTACGGGATGTCATAAAAGCAGCTCCTATGCATGATCTCGGAAAGATCGCTGTGGATGACCGCATTTTGCGTAAGCCCGGTAAATTTACACCGGAAGAATATGAGGAGATGAAGAATCATTCTGAAAAGGGTGCGGAGATTGTTGCACAGATTCTTAATGGAGTAGAAGATGAGGAATTTGTAAAGATTGCGATAAATGTTGCGCATTATCATCATGAAAAATGGGATGGTCAGGGATATCCTCAGCAACTTTCCAATGTTGCGATTCCACCGGAGGCAAGAATTATGGCGCTGGCGGATGTGTTTGATGCACTTGTCAGCAAACGTTGTTATAAGGATAAGATGGATTATGACAGGGCATTTGGTATAATTGAAGAATCGCTGGGAAGCCATTTTGATCCGGAGATCGGAAAATTGTTTTTAAAATGCAGGCCAAGACTGGAAGCATATTATAACGGAATAGAGTAGAAATTATGAAAAAAATAGCATTGATTAATGATTTATCGGGTTTTGGAAAATGTTCCCTGACTGCGGCAATACCGGTGATATCGGCAATCGGGATGCAGGCTTGCCCTCTGCCAACAGCGGTGTTATCGGCACAGACCGGTTTTCCCAATTATTATTGTGATGATTATACGGACAGAATGGACTGTTTTATTCGGGAATGGAAAAACATGCAGGTTTCTTTTGACGGAATCAGTTCGGGATTTTTAGCAAGCCCGCAACAGATCAGCAAAGTGGCATTTTTTTTAGAAGAGTTCAAGACAAAGGATACGATGTATTTTTTAGATCCTGTTATGGGGGACAATGGTCATACCGCCAAGAATTTTAGCGAAGAACTTTTGGAAGGCATGAAAAATCTGGCTCAGTCTGCGGATATTATTACACCAAATCTGACAGAATTGTGCCTTTTAACCGGAAAGGATTTTGAAGATCTTGTTTCTCACAAAGAAAAAGCAGACTATACAGAATGGATAAAGGAAGCCGGACTGGACATAATAAGCAAGTCGGATCATAGTCCATACGTTGTGGTAACAGGAATTATCCGAATGAAAAAAGAACAGGAGTATATGGGGAATCTGATCGTTTCTGAAAAAGAAACGGTTTTTATTGAAAAGCCCTATATAAAACAGAGTTTTTCCGGCACCGGTGATTTGTTTTCGGCAGTTGTCTGTGGAATGACCATTAAGGGAATGGAAGTTAAGGATGCGGTACAAAAAGCCGTTGATTTTCTTTATGAAGCCATTTTTGAGGCGGCTGATCAAAAACTGGATTCGCGTCATGGGGTACCGTTCGAAAAATACCTGTCCCATTTATTGTAAAAGAAAACGAAAGGTAGACGAAGGAATGTGTACGGCGATCAGTTACAAAACAAAGGATCATTATTTTGGAAGAAACATGGATTATGAATTTTCCTATGAGGAATCCGTGACGATAACGCCGCGCAATTACCCATTTCTTTTTCGAAAGGCAGGATCTTTACAGACGCATTATGCCATGATCGGAGTGGCATATGTCATAAACGATTATCCGCTTTATTATGATGCAACCAATGAAAAGGGACTTAGTGTAGCCGGCCTTAATTTTCCCGGCAATGCGGTTTTTTATAAAGAAGCAGAAGGAAAAGATAATATCGCACCCTTTGAATTGATACCCTGGCTGTTGGGACAATGTGCATCCATAGAAGAGTGTAAGCAGGCATTTGCCAAAATGAATGTGGTTAATATACCGTTTAGTGAACAACTTCCGTTGTCACCGCTTCACTGGCTGATCAGTGACAGAGAGCATTCCATTACGGTGGAATGTGTAAAGGATGGTTTAAAAGTATATGATAATCCGGTGGGTGTACTGACCAATAATCCGCCTTTTGAAATGCAGATGTTTTTGCTTAATCAATATAGGGGATTATCCAGGGAGGCACCTATAAACCGCTTTTCGGATAAGGTTAATCTTGAGGTTTACAGCAGAGGAATGGGTGCAATTGGTCTTCCGGGAGATCTTTCGTCAACTTCCCGGTTTGCAAAAGCCGTTTTTACAAAACTCAATTCCGTTTCCGGTGATTCAGAATCGGAAAGCATCAGCCAGTTTTTTCATATTCTGGGTTCTGTGGAGCAGCAAAGGGGATGTGTCCATATGGGAAACGAACAATATGAGATCACGATCTACAGCAGCTGCTGCAATACGGACAAAGGAATTTACTATTATACGACCTATGAAAACAGCCAGATTACAGCGGTAGATATGTATGCGGAAGATTTAGAAGGGAATAAACCGGTTGTATATCCGCTCATAACAAGTCAGCAGATTCATTGGCAGAATCAGAAATCAGGTATTCATTTGAAAAATTAAAGTTGACTTCATGTATGTTTAATGATAATATTTACCAATAATCCCATGAGGGAGTAGCAAGCGTATCACGTAGCAAGTCAACATACTGACCGTTTCTGGTCTGGCTTGTTTTAAATTGCGAGACTCATGTATAACTGTAAAGCTATGCATGGAGTCTGTAAAACGGAATGTTTCCCACGTATGGTTTTTACTGTACGTGGGATTTTTTAGTGGAATGAAAATAACTTTAAGTTGGAGGAACGGGAACAATGGATTGGAATCTGGTATTTGTGATTCAGAGTGTGATGCTGGGAGTAGGACTGGCGATGGATGCGTTTTCGGTATCGCTTGCCAATGGCTTGAATGAGCCAAATATGAAAGGAAAAAGAATCTGTCTGATTGCCGGTGTATTTGCCATGTTTCAGGCAATCATGCCTTTAACAGGATGGTTTTGTGTACATAATCTGATTCGTTTTTTTGCTGTGTTTGAAAAGTTTATCCCATGGATTGCTTTACTACTGCTCGGTTTTATTGGTGGCAAGATGATACGGGAAGGATTACAAAAGAAAGAAGAAGAGGCAGAAAAAAACGAGGCAGTACTTGGCTTTAAGATGCTTATTTTGCAGGGAATTGCTACTTCCATAGATGCCTTATCGGTAGGTTTTACCATTTCTGAATATGAGTTTATCATGGCACTTGTCTGTGCACTGATCATTGCGGCCGTTACCTTTTTTATTTGTGTGGCAGGCGTAAAGATTGGGAAAAAATTCGGAATGAAACTGGCAGACAAAGCCTCTGTTTTTGGAGGTGTCATCCTCTTAGGGATTGGCATTGAAATTTTCGTTACCGGAATTTTTTAGTTTGTATATGAAATCTTAACTTTAAAATATGTCATAATACGGTTATAATAAATGCACTTATGATAGTAAATAAGGTGTAGGTGTGTTGTTATGAAAAAATTATTATTTGTTTTTAATCCGCATTCCGGGACGGGAGAGATCTGCAAACACCTGGCGGAAGTAGTGGATATTTTTACAAAAGCAGGTTATGAAGTTGTCGCGTATCCGACGCAGGCACCACAGGACGGAACCCGTAAGATCCTGACGGATGGAGAACGGTTTGACCGTATTGTGGTATCCGGTGGGGATGGTATGCTCCATGAACTGGTCAATGCCGTATTGTGCCTGGATAAACAGCTTCCCATTGGCTATATTCCCATGGGAACGGTCAACGATTTTGCCAATACACATAATATTCCAAAGAATCCGCAGGAGGCAGCAAAAGTTGCGGTATCGGATCATATCGGCTATCTGGATGTAGGAAGATTTGAAGAAGAGTATTTTACCTATGTAGCAGCCTTTGGACTGGGATCCAATGTGGCATACGATACGGATCAGAAAGCAAAGAATACATGGGGAGTGCTTGCTTATGTTGCCAATGTGTTAAAAAGCATCGAACCGCAGAATATCAGTCAGGCGTGCTGTAATATGAAAATCAGCACGGAAGATGAGAGCATAGAAGACGAATTTATTTTTGGAGCCGTTTCCAATGCCCTTTCGATCGGAGGACTTCAGAATCTGATTGACCGTGATGTGATTTTAGATGATGGTCTTTTGGAAGGATTATTTATCAAAAAACCACAGAATGTCATGGAACTGGAACATATTGTACGTGGGCTCTTAACACGTAATTTTGATATGCCGAATATGTATTTTGTAAGAGCCAGACAGTTTGTGATCGATTCCGAAACGGCAGCATGGACATTGGATGGCGAAAATGGTGGAGAACATGAGCATGTATGCATACAGGCAAAGAAGCAGATGCTGCAGATTGCATTGCCATGAAACATGGCAATGCCTTGAAACATGGCAATGCCTTGAAACATGGCAACACCATGAAACATGCATGTTCGTCTTGTTTTTCTATAAAAAATAGGGTAATATGTGTTTGAAAAAAACTAAAATTTGAATAAGGTTGGTGTGAAGAATGTTTTTAGATGATTACAAACGTTGGATGGATACGGATTTAGAGGATCCGGCATTAACAGAAGAACTCAAAAAGATTGAAGGCAATGAAGAAGAAATAAAGGATCGTTTTGCTGTTGCACTGAAATTCGGAACAGCGGGTCTGCGTGGTGTTTTAGGCGCAGGATCTAACCGTATGAATATTTATGTTGTGCGTCAGGCTACACAGGGACTTGCTAACTGGGTAAAAACACAGGGTGGCAAACAGTTAGTAGCAATCAGTTATGACAGTCGTATCAACAGTGATGTTTTTGCTAAAACAGCAGCTTGTGTTTTGGCAGCCAACGGAATTAAAGTTCGTATTTATGATGCTTTGATGCCGGTTCCGGCTTTGAGTTTTGCAACACGTTATTATAAAGCCAATGCGGGTATCATGGTAACGGCTTCCCACAACCCGGCAAAATACAATGGCTATAAGGCATATGGTCCGGATGGTTGTCAGATGACGGATGAAGCAGCGGATATCGTATATGCAGAGATCCAGAAAACGGATATCTTAACAGGTGCCAGGATGATGGCATTTGAAGATGGTATTGCAAATGGCATGATCGAGTATGTAGGAGAGGACTGTAAAGAAGCACTTTATGATGCGATTAAAGCTCGCAGCGTACGTCCCGGTATCTGCAAGACAGCAGGTTTAAAATTAGTCTATTCTCCATTGAATGGTTCCGGTTTAGTACCGGTTATGAAGGTGTTACAGGACATTGGTATCGATGATATTACGATCGTAGAAGAACAGAAGTACCCGGATGGTAATTTTCCAACCTGTCCATATCCGAACCCTGAGATTTTTGAAGCCCTTCGTCTGGGACTGGAACTGGCAGAAAAGACAGGTGCCGACCTTATGTTGGCAACGGATCCGGATGCGGATCGTGTCGGTATTGCCATGAAGTGTCCGGATGGTACATATGAACTGGTTTCCGGCAATGAAGTGGGTGTATTATTACTCGATTACATCTGTGCTGCACGTATTGAAAACGGTACGATGCCGAAGAATCCGGTTGCCGTTAAATCCATCGTATCCACACCTCTTGCAGATGCAGTGGCAAAGAACTATGGTGTAGAATTAAGAAGTGTATTAACCGGATTTAAGTGGATCGGTGACCAGATCGCGAATCTGGAAGCTGCCGGTGAAGTAGATCGCTTTATCTTTGGTTTTGAAGAAAGTTACGGATATCTTGCAGGCCCATATGTAAGAGATAAGGATGCGATCATTGGCTCCATGTTAATCTGTGAGATGGCTGCTTATTACAGAAGCATTGGTTCCTCCATCAAGCAGAGACTGGAAGAAATCTATGCAAAATATGGCCGTTATTTAAACAAAGTGGATAGTTTTGAATTCCCGGGATTATCCGGTATGGATAAGATGGCCGGTATCATGGATGGACTTCGTAAGAATCCACCTGCTGCCATTGGCGGATATGCGGTTACAAAAGTAGTGGATTATAAGAAATCAGAGGAAACAGGACTTCCTGCTGCCAACGTATTGATCTTTAAGTTAGAAGGCGGAGCAGAAGTAATTGTTCGTCCTTCCGGTACAGAGCCTAAGATCAAGACTTACTTTACAACACTGGGTAAGGATTTAGCGCAGGCGCAGGCACAGAAGGATAAACTGGCAGAAGCATTAAAGCCGGTTTTGGCATAAGATTACCATAATAGAAAAATTAGTTTCATAAATAAAACCCGGACTGCTTATTTGGTCCGGGTTTTTAATATTACACTTCATCATAGGGCTTTACGGTAACGCTTTCTTTTTCAAAATCGATAAAGATCTGATAGGCATAATTGTCTTCACTGGTATCCCAGATTTCTACGAATCCGGGGGTGACCTCAATCAGAATTTCCGTGTCCTCATGGGAATACTTATTGTAACTTCCCCATAAATATTCCTTATAGAGTTTTTCAAAACGGCGATCCGGTTCGTCCACAACCAATCCCTTATCCCTGGCAATCCCTTCAATCTGGATGCCGCTGTAACAGAGCGCAACCTGTGGATTTTCATATAATTGTTTTGTTTTACGGAAATTTTTATCTGTTTTAAACCAGATCTTTTGGTCGTAAAAAAGACAGCTTACATTTCGAACCATTACATAATCATTGACGGAACTGGCAAGTGCCATGATCTTGGAATTGCCCAGTTTGTCAAACATAAGGGTAACTGCCTGTTCAAAAGTGAGAGTTTTGTCGATACTGAAATTCATGTTTTTTCTCCAATCTATTTGTATTGTATTGAATAGG
Source organism: uncultured Lachnospiraceae bacterium (assembly GCA_964386235.1). Taxonomy (GTDB): domain Bacteria; phylum Bacillota; class Clostridia; order Lachnospirales; family Lachnospiraceae; genus RGIG8767. Next base: position 13,540 of record CAYLSH010000023.1, read on the forward strand.
AATGTTTGCGAATCCCGTTATTCCTGCAACATTTTTTTGAGCGGAACCGATATTTTTTTATAGACTAACATGGCGATCGCAGAAGATGCCAGTCTGGAGATTACATTAAACGGTATGACGGAAAACGCCACAAAAGTAGGGATATTTTTGATCATTGGATTAGCGGCTGCACACATTTCGATAATTCCATCCCAATTCATACCATATAGGGCAATGTAAGCCGGGAAAATCAGATACAGGCTGGTGATGACTGCCATAATAATACTGATCAGACTGCCGACGCAAAGTCCTATAACAGCCCCTTTTTTGGTGCGGTGTTTCCGATAAAAGAAGATGGACGGAAGTACATAGGACAGACTCAGAATCAGGTTCTGAACTTCCCCGGTAAACATGGAATTGGTTCCCTGAAATAAGAGTTTGAGCAGTAATTTGATCAGAATAATATATACTGCTCCAAGTGGTCCTAACACATATCCACCGATCAGTTCCGGAAGAGCGGAAAGATCAAATTCCGCAAAAGGAGAAATGACAGGAATTCCGAAACTGAAAAACATCAGTACAAATGCAATTGCGCCAAAAAGGCCTGCCACAGTCATGTGGCGTAAAGTTGTTTTTTTCATATGACTCCTCCAAATAAAATAAACCCTAAGTCAAACGGATGACTTGGGGTTTTCTTTTGGCAAACAGAGCATACAGTCAGAAACTGACTGTACCATAATTGTCTTTTCCCATCCGGACTTTACCGTCGGTACTGGAATCACACCAGTTCAGCCTTTTGCAAGAGTAGAATACATGGCAAAAGGGTCATGGACTATACCATCGGTCAGGAATTACACCTTACCCCAAAGACATTTCGTTTTTACTTGAGGACTAATATAGACCTAAAAAAAGGAATTGTCAACAAGTTGTTGTTTTTATGATGGTTTCGTCGTAAGATCGAAAATATATATATAAGCAAAATCTCTAGATTTTATCTCCAGAGATTTTGCTTAAAATATCAGGATTTGGTTTCTTCCTCCAGCAAGAGGGAGTACAGAGTCGGTTTATAATGAAACTCTTCGCAGAGTGCATTTACTTCTTTCAGACTTTTTTCGCGTGCATTTTTTGCGCTCATGGAACGTTTCGTGGCACGGATCAGAATGTTTTTGGGAGTGTGTGCAAAATCAATAAATTCCAGTAACTGTGTTTTGTAACCACAGTATTCCAACAATTTGCCCCGGATTGCGTCCGTTGCCAGAGCGCAGAAGCGTTCTTTTATAATGCCGTAATCTGTCAATGCTTTAAACTGTTTGGTTTGAATCTGACTGTTTAATTCATGCTGACAGCAGGGAACGGAGAAGATCATGCGGGCATTCCAGGTGATGGCATTGTATAATGCATAATCCGTAGCGGTGTCACAGGCATGAAGGGTAATAACCATGTCCACATCAAAAGGAGCATGATAGCCATTAATGTCTCCCAACTCAAAATGCAGTCCGTCATAACCATATTTGATAGCCACTTCATTGCAATGCTTTATCACATCGGCCTTCAGATCCAATCCGATGATATTTGCATGGATCTTTCTGATTTCCGTCAGATAATAATAGAGAATAAAAGTAAGGTAGGATTTGCCGCATCCAAAATCAATCACATTTAATGTGGTTAAAGAGGAGGTTTTGACAGCATCATCGATCATTTCAATAAAGCGGTTGATCTGTTTGAATTTATCATACATCGAACTGACTACTTTTCCTTCTTTGGTAAAGACACCCATATCAACAAGCGGTGGAATCACAGTCCCTTCTTCTAAGAGGTAATGCTTGGTACGATTATGGGTATTATCCTCGTATTCATGCATTGTTTCCTCCATGACAATCTTTTTTCGCTTCATGGAGGCATTTCCTTTTTTGGAAATCAGGATATAGTATTCCCAGGTATCCGTCCAGGCATTGACCTGTAAAAAATGATCAAAAGTCAGTTCAGTGCATCTGGATGGAAGAACGGATTCCTTAACATTTTCGTGAAAAACCTGTTTTTCCGTATATTTGGAAAACTGGTAGTAGTCTTTTTTCTTTTCAATGGTAATTTTCTTATATTCTTCACTTTTGTTTTTGGGTTTGCTTAGGATAAGACGAGTAACATGCTCCGCTTTCAGTTGTGTAAAATATTGTTCCAGTTCCTGCATTTTTGGCTTTTCCTTTTGTTTTTTTCTATTTTAGCGTGTTTTCCAAAAAGGGGCAATACTTATGTTTGATAGTATTCACACAATAAAATAAATTTACAGACTTTTGCGCCTTGATACAAGAAAAAAACGATAGTTTTGGGGTACCTTTTGCTTATTGACAAACAATTCGATAGTGCTAAAATGAATGTATAGTTTTTCTGCAAATGGGAGGGAAAGTGTAATGAAGGAAAAAACAAGAAGAATAAGCATTAGTGGAAAAATCATGATTCCGACCGTGTTAATTATTCTTGCGGTTTGTGCAGTGTTAGGAGCAGCAGCATATAAGAATATCAATGAAGGTATGGTGTCGGTCGGTGTACAGGAAGCGCAACTGGCAGGCAAGATCGCAGTTGGGATGATTGATGGGGATGCAGTAGCAATGTTAGCACCCGGTTGTGAGGATACGGAGAATTATCAGACTCTTTTGAGTTCCATGAGGGAAATACAGCAGGAATACGGTATCTTATTTATGTATACTCTGTATACGGATGGCCAGAAGATCTATTATGGTGTGGATACGGACACTTCGGATCAGCAGGCGTATGTCGGCAAGGATTTTGAAAAATCCTATGATATGTTAAAAGGTGTATTTGCCGGAGAAGACTTTGTGCAGGATTATATTGATTATTCCATTTACGGCGATGTGATTTCCATTTACAAACCGATTAAAAACAGCAAAGGGGAAGTAGTCGGCGGACTCGGATGTGATTATGACGCTTCCGCTATTGTGGAAAAACTGGACTATATCGTGCAGAGAGTAATCCTGATTGCAATTATTTGTGTGGCAGTGGCGAGTTTAGTACTTGGTATGGTCGTGATTATGATCAGTCGTAATTTAAGACAGGTAAATCGTAAGATCTATGATCTTGTACATAGCGACGGAGATCTTACCAAACGTCTGGAGATCCGGACGGGGGATGAACTGGAACTGATTTCTGAGAATGTTAATAAACTCCTTTTACATATCCGAACCATTATGTTAAATATTGCAGAAGATTCCACGAAATTAAAAGATTCATCCGATCAGGTGGCTAGTAATCTTGAAAACGCAGGTATGAGTATTACGGATATTTCCGCAACCATGGAAGAAATGAGTGCTGCCATGGAAGAAACGACGGCATCTTTGGGACAGGTTAATGAAGCAACCGGGGATGTTTATGAAAATGTAGAAAAGATTTCCGAAAATGCCAATTCCGGAAAAGATTCTTCCGAACAGATTATGAAAAAAGCTGCTGATATCTATGAAACGGCTATTAATGAACAAAAGGCAGCCCAGACGGAAGCCAAAGAAATGGCATCCGCAATGGATGAAAAGATTCAGAAGTCCAAGGCAGTGGAAGAGATCAGCATTCTTACCGAAAATATTATCAGTATCACGGATCAGACCAATCTTCTTGCATTGAATGCCAGCATAGAAGCAGCAAGAGCAGGAGAAGCCGGCAGAGGTTTTGCGGTTGTTGCCAATGAAATCGGTCAATTAGCCACCAATTCTGCAGAAACTGCCGTTCAGATAAAGAAGGTAAGTGCGGATGTAATTGAGGCAGTGGATGAGCTGACGGAAAAAGCACAACAGATGGTTCATTTTATGGAAGAAACAGCTATGAACGGTTATACCAAATTGTGTGAAACCAGTGAAAACTATCAGCAGGATGTTGGCAAAATGAATGAGATGATGAAAGAATTTGCACAGGAAAGCGATTCGATCCGGGAAAGCGTGGATCAGATCAAAGAATCCATTTCCGCTGTCAGCATTGCAGTGGAAGAAAGTGCAAAGGGCGTAACAAATGTTACGGAAATGTCTGTTGCACTTGCCAGCAATGTGGGTGACATCAAATGCGAAGCAGATTCCAACAAGGATGTAGCGGTTCAGTTGGATGGCGAAGTAAACAAATTCAAATTACAGTAATCATAGGATTAGAATTGTACCGGGTGTTCCTGTAGGACATCCGGTATTTTTTCTTTCTTATATAATCAAATTATTTAATATATTGGACTTTTCCCGGGAAGTTCATTATAATAGCAAAAGATATATTCGTAGGGAGGAAACCCATGGAAGTCAGATTAGAGCATTTAACAAAAGTATTTCCGAGCAGGGATAAAAAGAAAGCCGGAGAAGTCATAGCGGTAAATGATTTTGATTTTACCATTCCGGATGGTGAACTGATTGGCTTGCTGGGACCTTCTGGTTGCGGTAAAAGCACCACACTTCATTTAATCAGTGGTCTTACACAGCCGACTGCGGGAAAGGTATTCTTTGGAGAGGAAGATGTTACTTCACTTCCGGCTGAGAATCGCGGTATCGGGCTGGTGTTTCAGAATTATGCGCTGTATCCGCATCTTACCGTGAAACAAAATATTATGTTCCCATTGGAGAATCTGAAGGGAAAGGATAAATTGTCCAAGGAAGTTATGCTTGCAAAAGTAAAAGAGGCGGCTGCATTGGTGCAGATTGAGGAACTTTTGGATCGTAAACCGTCCGAACTTTCCGGCGGACAGCAGCAAAGAGTCGCAATCGCACGTGCTCTTGTTAAGATGCCCAGGGTACTATTACTGGATGAACCGCTTTCGAATTTAGATGCCCGTCTGCGTCTTCAGACCAGGGAAGAAATCCGCAGGATACAGAAAGAGACCGGCATTACGACGATTTTTGTTACCCACGATCAGGAAGAGGCAATGAGTATTTCAGATCGTATTGTTGTTATGAAGGACGGCGTATTGCATCAGATCGGAAGACCACAGGACGTGTATGACAATCCGGTGAATCTGTTTGTGGCAAAATTCCTTGGCAATCCGCAAATCAATGTTTTTGACGGACGGATAGAAAATGATACTCTATATATTGGGAAAGATGCCGTTTTGAAAACGGAAGGAAAAAAAGACGGAGAGGTTTATGTAGGAATCCGTCCGGAAGGTTTTGTATTATCCGAAGAGGGATCGTTTATCTGTCAAAAAGAAAGGGTAGAAGTAATGGGACGTGATATCAGTGTGTTAAGCCGGCATGAAGCATCCCACAGTGACCTTATACGATCCATTATTTTATCGGAACATTTTGCGCAGGCACAGTCGGAAGAACTGCATTTTGCATTGAAACCTAACAAAGTCCATTTGTTTGATAAAAAAACGGAGCAGCGGATATGAAAAAGAATCGATTAAACGGCAATATAAAAGCATGGCTGTATCTTTTGCCCGCCATTTTATTTCTGGGGATATTCATGGTATATCCTCTGATTGATGTGTTTGTGTATTCTTTTGAAGAAGGCTATAATTCTGCCTCCCAGACATATTTTGGTGTTGGCTTGTATAACTATTCCTATGTACTTCATGATCCTTATTTTTTACAGGCATTGCAGAATACATTTATTTTGGTGTTTATAACGGTTCCGCTTTCAACCGGACTTGCACTTGTGATCTCACTCGGACTTGCTTCCATTGAACGATTACGAAATCTCTTTCAGACGATTTATTTTTTGCCCTATGTGACCAATACATTGGCGGTGGGGCTGGTGTTTATGATCCTGTTTAAAAAGACCCCTTACTCGGATGGATTTGTGAATCTGCTTTTACATTGTTTTGGTATGAATGCAGTGGATTTTATCGACGGTCCTTACCAGGCAAAAATGTTTGTACTTTGTTTTTATACCGTATGGATCGTGCTTCCGTTTAAGATTCTGATCTTAACCGGCGCGCTTGCCTCCGTGGATGATAATCTGTACAAAGCAGCCAGGGTGGATGGGACTTCAAAAGGCAGGATTTTTCGAAAAATCACCCTTCCTATGATCTCGTCCATGATTTTTTATCTGGTAATCACCGGATTTATTGGTGCCTTTAAAGCCTACAGTGATGCGGTCGCTTTATTTGGAACGAATCTGAATGCGGCTGACATGAATACCATTGTGGGATATATATATGACATGCTGTATGGCAATAGCGGAGGCTATCCTTCTTATGCATCAGCTGCAGCCATTATTTTATTTTCCATTGTATTGACGATCACCTGTATCAATCTTTTGGTCAGCAAAAAACATGTATACTATTCATGAGGAAACAAAAATGGATTATAATCAGATCGAAAAAAGAGCAAAAGAGCGTAAGAAACTGACAAAGGGACTGACTTATCTGTTACTGGGAATATGGGCAGTAGTGGTTTTGTTCCCTTTTTATTATATGATTCTGACATCGTTTAAAAGTTATGGCGCTTACAATTCCGAATACATTCCCAAATTGTATACGCTTTCCCCTACTTTGCAAAATTATGTGGATGCTTTTGTGACGGTGCCCCTTGCCAAGTATTTTTTGAATACGGTTCTCTTTACACTCGTTACAACGGCTATTATGCTAGTTGTTGTTATTTTGGCAGCATTTGCGTTTGCCAGACTGGAATTTAAAGGAAAAAATACGGTCTTCGTTCTGTTTTTATCCCTGATGATGATTCCCAATGAACTGGTGATCATTACCAATTATGTGACGATTACTTCCATGGATCTGAGGAATACGTTTACCGGACTGATCTTACCGAGTGTGACGAGTGTTTTTTATATTTATCTGTTAAAAGAAAATTTTGAATTGATTCCGGACAATCTCTATTATGCGGCAAAAGCGGACGGAACATCGGACTTTAAGTATTTATGGAAGGTGATGATTCCCATTGCAAGGCCCACGCTCATTACCATTACGATTTTAAAAGTGATCGAATGTTGGAATTCCTATGTATGGCCAAGACTGATCACGGATGACCCCAATTATTATCTGGTGTCCAATGGTATTCAGGAAATACGGGAAAATGGATTTGGACGTGAAAACATACCGGCAATGATGGCGGCAGTTGTGGTAATATCCCTGCCTCTGATTGTTTTATTTTTGATCTTTCGTAATAAGGTAATGGAGGGGGTTGCAAAAGGAGGAACAAAGGGATGAATAAAAATAAGAAAATGCCATTTGTTTTGCTTTCCCTTTGCTTGCTGTTATCAGCAATGAGTCTGCTTACAGGTTGTCACGGCAGTACCGGTATGGAGGCATTTTCCATGCCGAAGGAATTTGATACCACAAGAGAGTATGAGATCACATTCTGGGCTAAAAATGATACCAATAAGACACAGACGGCAATTTATGAAGCTGCCATTGAAGAATTTGAAAAATGTTATCCTAATATCAAGGTAAACCTTCGTCTGTATACGGATTACGGGAAAATCTATAATGATGTAATTACCAATATTGCGACCAATACCACGCCCAATGTCTGTATTACCTATCCGGATCATATTGCCACGTATTTAACAGGAACGAACCAGGTGGTTTCACTGGATGAACTTTTAACGGACGAAAAATATGGCTTAAACGGAAGCCGTCTTTCATTTGATGGTCCTCAAAAAGAGGAGATCATTCCTAAGTTTTTGGAAGAATGTTCTTTTAACGGGCATTATTATGCCCTTCCTTTTATGCGTTCCACGGAAGCCTGTTACATCAACAAAACATATGTCGAAGCATTGGGATATTCCGTTCCGGATGTGTTAACATGGGATTTTGTCTGGGAAGTGGCAGAAGCAGCCATGCAGCAGGATGCGGATGGAAATTATACCATCAATGGACAAAAGGTAATGATTCCGTTTATTTATAAATCCACGGATAATATGATGATTCAGATGCTAAAGCAAAAGGATGCGGGATATTCCACACAAGAAGGAGACATGCTTCTTTTTAATGATGTGACAAAGGAATTGTTATATACGATCGCAGAGCATGCTAAAACCGGTGCCTTTTCAACCTTTAAAATCTCCAGTTATCCGGCTAATTTTTTAAATGCAGGTCAGTGTATTTTTGCTGTGGATTCAACGGCAGGAGCAACCTGGATGGGAACGGATGCACCTCTGTGTGATATCAGTGAGGATAAGATCGTGGAATTTGAAACGGAAGTCCGCATGATTCCGCAATTTGATCCGGAGAATCCCAAGATGATCTCACAAGGTCCTTCCATTTGCCTGTTTAACAAAGAAGATCCACAGGAAGTATTGGCATCCTGGCTTTTTATGCAATATCTGCTTACGAATGATGTCCAGATTGCGTATTCGCAGACGGAGGGCTATGCACCGGTTACAACAAAAGCGCAGAATACGGATACTTATCAGGAGTATCTGAAAAATGCCGGTCAGGATACGGGTTTGTATTATGATGTAAAATTAAAAGCCGTGCACCTTCTTTTAGATCACACGGAAGATACCTTTGTTACGCCTGTTTTTAATGGTTCGGCTTCTTTGCGGGATGCAGCAGGACAATTAGTGGAAAATACGGTAAAAGGTGTTAGAAGAGGGCAGAAAGTGGATGATGCTTACATTCAGCAATTATATGATGATGTGAATTCGTTATACCGCTTAAACCAGATCAACAGCAGGGGAATGGATCTGACTTCAACGAAGCGGGAACTTGGCAAAATGCCGACAGAATCGCTGATATTGCTTGTTTCCCTCCTGCTTATCTGGATGGGGATTCTTTTTTATATTGTCAGACAAATCCTTAAAAAGCGAAAAAACCATGTGCACAGAAATGATACTGCTACTTGATTTTCATAAAAATAAGTGTATAATGGTAAAAAATTCTAAAACCAAAAGAGGAGACATTATGAAAAAGATTACAGCGTTACTTTTAACAGGTTTACTCGTCCTTTCCTGTGTAGGATGCGGCGGAAGCAGTGCAGATGCGGATGCAAAATCAGAAGGCGTTATGACTTACGAAGAATATGTCGCAGCAGAACTGGATTCTGAGGTTGTAGTAGAGACCTATGTACAGGCAAAGCAGTCATGGTGGGAAGATAAGGCAACTGTTTATACACAGGATAAAGATGGCGCCTACTTCTTATATGATATGGCGTGTTCCGAAGAAGATTATGAAAAATTAACACCCGGTACGAAGATCAAAGTAACCGGTTATAAATCTGAATGGGCCGGAGAAGTGGAGATCATAGATGCTACATTTGAGATCATGGACGGCAATTATGTGGCAGAAGCAGTGGATGCAACAGAGTGGCTCGGAACAGATGAACTGATCGCACATCAGAATGAATTTGTTTCTTTCAGCGGTATGACAGTAGAACCTTCTACAGATGCAGATGGCAATGAAGTGGCTTATCTGTACAGCTGGGATGGTTCCGGTCAGGAAGGTGATGATCTTTACTTCAATGTTTCTTACAACGGACAGACCTATTCCTTTACAATTGAATCCTACTTATGTGACAGTTCTACAGATGTATATGCTGCAGTAAAAGGACTGAACATTGGCGATACGGTTGATATGGAAGGTTTCTTATACTGGTATGAAGGTGTGAATCCACACATCACATCCGTTACCGTTAAATAATTTTGTTTTAACAGGTTGTGTATGAAAAAGAGTTTCGCTTGCGAAACTCTAGCGCCGCTTTTGCGTCGCTTTTAGC
>CAYLSH010000024.1:0-23160 GCA_964386235.1 uncultured Lachnospiraceae bacterium
GGAAGGAGTTATCAACAATGAAATTAGTTTGTTCAAAATCAGATTTATTAAATGGGGTACAGATTGTATCGAAAGCAGTTCCAAGCAAAACCACCATGTCTATTTTGGAATGTATTCTTTTAGATGCTTCTAAAGGAATCATTAAATTAACAGCTAATGATACAGAATTAGGTATTGATACTATTATAGATGGTGAAATAATAGAAAAGGGTATTGTTGCATTAGATGCAAAGATTTTTTCAGAGATTATTCGTAAACTTCCTGATAATGATATTACGATTGAAACAGATTATTCTTATAAAACTATCATTACCTGTGAAAAGGCACAGTTTACAATTATAGGAAAATCAGGTGAAGATTTTTCTTATTTGCCTGTTATAGAAAAGAATAATCCTTTTATTATTTCGCAGTTTACTTTAAAAGAAGCGGTAAGACAGACTATTTTTTCAATAGCTGATAATGATACCAACAAATTAATGACCGGTGAATTATTTGAGATTAATAATGATGAATTAAGAGTTGTTTCTTTGGATGGACATAGAATTTCCATTCGTAAAATTAAATTAAAAAATTCATATGCTCCTTCAAAAGTAATTGTTCCGGGAAAAACCTTAAATGAAATCAGTAAAATTATATCCGGTGATCCTCAAAAAGATATTCATATTTATTTTACAGATAAACATGCATTATTTGAATTTGATAACACTACAGTTGTTTCCAGATTAATAGAAGGTGAATATTTTAAGATAGATCAGATGCTTTCTAATGATTACGAAACAAAGGTAAGAGTGAATAAAAAAGAATTGTTAAATTGTATTGACAGAGCAACTCTTCTTGCAAAAGAAGGGGATAAGAGACCCATTATTATCAATATTATGGATGATTCCATGGAATTAAAAATAAATTCCACAGTAGGAAGTATGAATGAAGATATTGATATTGAAAAAAATGGACGTGATCTGATGATTGGATTTAATCCTAAATTCTTGATTGATGCTTTAAGAGTAATTGATGATGAGGTAATCTCCATTTATTTGATGAATCCAAAATCTCCATGTTTTATAAGGGATGATGATAACAATTATATATATCTTGTTCTTCCTGTTAATTATGCAACAGTATCTTAGTCAGGGAAGGTTTTATAAGTATGGAAATTATTAAACTAAGAGATGATTATATAAAACTCGGACAGGCTTTAAAAGCAGCCGGTTTCGTAGATTCAGGTGTGGAAGCAAAGATCGCTATACAGGATGGTCTTGTAAAAGTAAATGGAAATATAGAATATCAGCGCGGTAAAAAAATAGTAGACGGTGATATGGTAGAATTTGAAGGAAATACTATAAAAATAGAAAAATAAGGTTGTATATGTATGATCATTAAGTCATTGGAACTTTCTGATTTTCGTAATTATGATTCTTTGTGTATAAATTTTGACAAAGGTGTTAATATTCTTTTTGGAGATAATGCCCAGGGAAAAACCAATATACTGGAGGCTATATATGTGTCTGCTACTACAAAGTCACATAAAAGCAGCAAAGACAAAGATATTATTAATTTTGAAAAAGAAGAAGCTCATATAAGGACATATCTGGAAAAAGATGATATAGAAACAAGAGTGGATATGCATCTTAGAAAGAGTAAAACAAAAGGGATTGCCATAGATGGTGTAAAAATAAAAAAAGCAGCAGAGTTATTAGGACTTTTGAATGTTGTATTTTTTTCACCGGAAGACCTTTCCATTATAAAAAATGGTCCTTCTGAAAGAAGGCGTTTTATAGATATGGAGTTATGCCAGTTGGATAACTTTTATCTATACAACCTTAATAATTATAATAAGATTGTTAATCAGAGAAATAAATTATTAAAAGATCTTTATTATAATCCATCTCTTAAAGATACCCTTACCATATGGGATTCCCAGTTATTATCCTACGGAAGTAAGATAATAGAAAGAAGAATGCAGTTTATAGAACAGATAAATGGGATTATTAAAGAAATACATAGTAATTTATCCGGCGAAAAAGAAGTATTAAGAATTGAATATGAACCTAATATTATGATTGATACTTATGAAAATGAATTAAAAATAAGTCAGGATAAAGATATCAAATTAAAACAAACAACGGTGGGACCTCATAGGGATGATATTTCTTTTATGGTAAAGAAAAATGGAGAAGAAAAAGAAATTGACATCCGAAAATATGGTTCCCAGGGTCAGCAGCGTACGGCTGCATTATCTCTCAAATTATCAGAGATAGAATTGGTAAGAAAAGTAACGAAGGATACTCCTGTATTGTTATTGGATGATGTTTTATCAGAACTTGATAGCAACAGGCAGAATTATCTTTTAAATAGTATAGGTGACATTCAGACCATTATTACCTGTACCGGTTTGGATGAATTTGTGAATCATCGTTTTGAAATCAATAAAGTTTTCAAAGTGACAAATGGAGTCGTGGAGGAAAAATAATGAGTGCAGAATACGGAGCAGACCAAATTCAGATATTAGAAGGTCTTGAAGCTGTCAGAAAAAGACCGGGTATGTATATAGGAAGTACATCTGTAAGAGGTCTTCATCATTTGGTGTATGAAATAGTGGATAATTCTGTGGATGAAGCATTGGCAGGATTTTGTAATGAAATTGAAGTTACCATAAATGAAGATAATTCCATTACGGTTATTGATAATGGACGTGGTATTCCTACGGGTATCAATCAAAAAGCAGGAAAACCGGCGGTAGAAGTGGTATTTACGATTCTTCATGCCGGCGGTAAATTCGGCGGTGGGGGATATAAAGTATCCGGTGGTCTTCATGGTGTGGGAGCATCCGTTGTAAATGCTCTTTCTAACTGGTTAGAAGTTCAGATTTATCAGGATGGTAAGATACATAAACAGCGTTATGAAAAAGGACATGTTTGTTACCCTCTTAAAGTAGTGGGAGAATGTCCATTGGAGAAGACCGGTACACGTGTTGATTTTATGCCGGATGATACCATTTTTGAAGAAACGGTTTTTGATTTTGATACTCTTAAAAATCGTTTAAGAGAGATGGCTTTTTTAACAAAAGGTTTAAAAATTATTCTAAAAGATGAAAGAGTAACAGATGAAGAGGGCAATAAAAAGACTCTGGTAAAAGAATTCCATTATGAGGGCGGAATTAAAGAGTTTGTAGAATACCTTAATCATTCTAAGACTGCATTATATGATAATATCATGTATTTTGAAGGTACTAAAAATGATGTGTATGTAGAAGTTGCTCTTCAGCATAATGATTCTTATACAGAAAATGTATATAGTTTTGTAAACAATATTACCACTCCTGAAGGTGGTACACATTTAGTTGGTTTTCGAAATGCATTAACCAAAACATTTAATGATTATGCAAGAAATAATAAGATATTAAAAGACAGTGACCAAAATTTAAGTGGTGAAGATATCAGAGAAGGTCTTACTGCCATTGTAAGTGTTAAGATCGGGGAGCCTCAGTTTGAAGGACAAACCAAGCAAAAACTGGGTAATTCCGAAGCAAGAGGTGCTGTGGACAGTATCGTCAGCGAACAGCTTACTTATTTTCTGGAACAAAATCCTTCCGTTGCCAAAACCATCTGTGAAAAATCAATTTTAGCTCAGAGGGCAAGGGATGCTGCCAGAAAAGCAAGGGATCTTACCAGAAGAAAAACCGCATTGGAAGGTATGGCTTTACCGGGTAAATTAGCAGATTGTTCCGATAAAAATCCGGAAAATTGTGAAATCTATATCGTAGAGGGAGATAGTGCCGGTGGTAGTGCAAAAACAGCCAGAAGCCGTGCAACGCAGGCTATTTTACCTTTACGTGGTAAGATTTTAAATGTAGAAAAAGCAAGACTGGACCGTATTCTTGGCAATGCCGAGATCAAAGCCATGATAACGGCATTCGGTACCGGTATTTATGATGATTTTGATATTTCAAAACTCCGTTATCACAAGATTATTATTATGACCGATGCCGATGTGGATGGTGCACACATTGCTACTTTGCTTTTAACATTTTTATATCGTTTTATGCCGGAACTTATTAAGCAGGGATATGTTTATTTGGCACAACCCCCTCTTTATAAGTTGGAAAGAAATAAAAAAGTTTGGTATGCCTACAGTGATGAAGAACTTGCCGGTATCATTGAAGAAGTGGGAAGGGACCAGAATAATAAGATCCAGCGTTATAAAGGTCTTGGAGAAATGGATGCCGAACAGCTTTGGGATACAACCATGGATCCGGAAAAGAGAATTTTATTAAAAGTAGTGATGGATGAGGATTCCGAATCCGAACTGGATCTGACATTTACTACCTTAATGGGAGATAAAGTAGAACCAAGACGTGAATTTATTGAAGCAAATGCGAAGTTTGTAAAGAACCTGGATATATAGGAGTAAACAAATATGGACGATCAGATTTTTGATAAAGTCAAACATGTGGATCTTAAAAAAACAATGGAAACCTCTTACATTGATTATGCAATGAGCGTAATCGCATCCCGTGCACTTCCGGATGTAAGAGATGGTTTAAAACCGGTTCAGAGACGTGTTTTATATTCCATGATTGAATTGAATAACGGACCGGATAAGCCACATCGTAAATGTGCACGTATCGTCGGTGATACCATGGGTAAATATCATCCGCATGGTGATAGTTCCATTTATGGTGCATTGGTAAATATGGCACAGGATTGGTCATTTAGATATCCATTAGTGGATGGACATGGTAACTTTGGTTCCGTGGATGGTGACGGTGCTGCCGCAATGCGATATACCGAAGCGAGACTTTCTAAGATTTCTATGGAAATGCTTGCTGACATCAATAAAGATACGGTTGATTTTGTACCAAACTTTGATGAAACGGAAAAAGAACCGGTTGTATTGCCAAGCCGTTATCCGAATCTTTTGGTAAATGGTACTACCGGTATTGCCGTAGGTATGGCAACCAATATTCCGCCTCATAATTTACGTGAAGTGATAAATGCAGTGGTAAAGATCATTGATAATCGTGTAAATGAAGATAGGGAAACGGATATTGAAGAAGTATTATCCCTTGTGAAAGCCCCTGATTTTCCAACGGGTGCTGTGATATTAGGAACAAGAGGAGCGGAAGAGGCTTATCGTACCGGACGTGGTAAGATCATCGTTCGAGCCGTGACCAATATTGATACTCTTCCAAACGGAAAATCACAGATCATCGTAACGGAACTGCCTTATATGGTAAATAAGGCAAAATTGATTGAAAAAATTGCAGAACTTCACAAAGAAAAGAAAATCGATGGTATTACCGATCTTCGAGATGAGTCATCCCGTGAAGGAATGCGTATTGTGATTGAATTAAGACGTGATGTAAATGCCAATATTGTTCTTAAAAAATTATATAAGCATACACAGCTTCAGGACAGTTATGGAATGATCATGTTAGCCTTGGTCAATAACGAACCTAAGATCATGAGTCTGTTGGAAATGCTTACGCATTATTTAAAACATCAGGAAGATGTTGTGACAAGAAGAACTAAATATGATCTTAATAAAGCAGAAGAAAGAGATCATATTTTACAGGGATTGCTCATTGCACTTGATTATATTGACGAAGTGATCAAGATCATGAGAAGTTCTAAAAATACACAGGAAGCAAAAGAACGTTTGATGGAACGTTTTGGTCTGACAGAAGTACAGGCGCAGGCAATTGCGGATATGAGACTCCGTCAGCTGACAGGTCTGGAAAGAGAAAAGATTGAAAACGAACATCAGGAATTAGTAGTAAAAATAGCAGAATTAAAGGCTATTTTAGCAGATGAAAAATTATTGCTTGGTGTGATCCGAAAGGAAATTATAGAAGTATCCGATAAATATGGTGATGACAGACGAAGCCAAATAGGTTATGATGAATCTGATATCAGCATGGAAGATCTGATCCCGAATGAAAACACAGTTATTGCGATGACCAGCCTTGGTTATATCAAACGTATGACAGTGGATAATTTCCATTCCCAGAATCGTGGCGGAAAAGGAATCAAAGGAATGCAGACCATAGAAGATGATTATATTGAAGATCTTTTGATGACTTCTACACATAATTATCTGATGTTCTTTACAAATATGGGTCGTGTATACCGCATGAAAGCATATGAGATTCCCGAAGCAGGAAGAACCGCCAGAGGAACTGCGATTGTTAATCTCTTACAGTTAAATCCGGGAGAAAAGATTTCGGCATTGATTCCTATTGAAAATTATGATGAGAATCGAAATCTTTTTATGGTAACGAAGAAGGGTATCGTAAAGAAAACATCCATTATGGAATACAGTAATATCCGTAAAAATGGACTTGCTGCCATTAACCTTCGTGATGATGATGAGTTGATAGAAGTGAAGAGTACGGATAGGGATACTCATATATTCCTTGTTACAAAATATGGTATGTGTATCAGATTCAAGGAAACGGATGTAAGAGCAACCGGACGAATGACCATGGGTGTGATCGGTATGAATTTAGATGATGGTGATGAGATTGTAGGAATGCAGTTAGATCATCAGGGAGATTCCTTACTTATTGTATCCGAAAATGGTTTGGGAAAACGTACTTATTTAGAAGAATTTAAGGTTCAGTACCGTGGTGGTAAAGGTGTGAAATGTTATAAGGTAACGGACAAGACAGGTTATGTAGTAGGAGTAAAAGCTGTTACAGATGAACATGAGATCATGATGATCACAACGGAAGGTATTATCATTCAGCTTCGTATGGAAGATATCTCTACTTTGGGAAGAATTACATCAGGTGTTAAGATGATTAATTTGGATTCTAAAGTAAAAGTTGCCAAGATCGCTAAGGTAAGAGAAAAAGTATCCGATGGCGAACAGGAATTAAGCGACGAAGAGATATTAGAAATGAATAAAGACAATCATAGCGAAGAGGCTATGGATGAAACACAGGACGAATAGTATTGTTCAGTAGATGCCCTTTAGTGTAATGCTAAAGGGCATTTCACAAATATTCTATATTTATCTGCTCATAAGAAAGGGTATTTATGAATTGGAATACATTATTATCGGGAGAACGTATCAGAAGTTTTCAAAAAAGTACAACGACAAGGGATCTTCGTACGGAATATGAAAAGGATTATCACAGGATTATAGGTAGTGCTTCTTTTCGGAGATTACAGGATAAGACGCAGGTTTTTCCACTGGATAAAAGTGATTATATCAGAACGAGATTGACCCATTCTTTGGAAGTATCTTCTTTTGCAAGATCGCTTGGTCAGAATGTAGGGGAAAAAATCATCCGGGAAAAAAAGGATCCTTCCTTCACATTACAGATGAAGGAAGACATCTGTGCAATCCTTCAATGTGCCGGTCTTTTACATGATATCGGAAACCCTCCTTTTGGACATTTCGGAGAAACCGTAATCCAGGACTGGTTTAAAGAACATCTTCCATTAATGAGTTTTAGAGGAAAACCTCTTACTGAAATACTAAATAATCAGATGCAGAATGATTTTTATCATTTTGAAGGTAATACACAGGCACTTAGAGTGGTTACCAAACTTCATTTTTTAGTGGATGAAAATGGTATGAACCTTACAAAAACTCTTTTGGGAACCATTATCAAATACCCGGTATCATCTGTGGAAATTGATAAAAGGAGTGGTGATATCCGTACGAAAAAAATGGGATATTTTTATGCGGACAGGGATACCTTTTCAAATATTCAAACTTCGCTTGGAACCAATGGAAAACGTCATCCACTTTCCTTTTTACTGGAAGCGGCGGATGATATTGCATACAAAACAGCGGATATAGAAGATGCTTTGAAAAAGGGATGTATTTCTTATAATGTTTTGTTGGAAGAATTAAAAAGCAGGATGGAATCTGATGATGAGGATAGTCATTATTCCAAAATGATCTCTATTTTAGAAAGAAAATATCAAAAGGCAGTTCAGAACGGATATGAACAGCCGGATGTCTATGCTGTGCAAAACTGGGTAGTCAGTATTCAGGGAAATATGCTTTTTGCGGCATCGGATCAATTTATCGATCACTACGATGAAATCATGGAAGGCACATATAAAAAAGATCTTTTTGCAGGGACGGATATGGAAAAAATGATGGATGCGCTGGGGGATATTGCTTATCAGCATGCATTTATATCCAAACCGATTTATAAACTGGAAATTGCAGCAAAATCAATTTTAGATTTTTTACTGGACAAATTTATAGAAGCAGTATTATATTACGATACGGAAGAACAAATAACAGATATACATAAAAAATGGATTTCTCTTATTTCCGAAGATTATAAGAGAATCTACCATCATTTTTCAAAGGGATGCTGTGAAGAAGAAAAATTGTATCTGCGCCTTTTACTCGTTACGGATTATGTATGCGGAATGACGGACAGTTATGCAAAAAATCTGTATCAGGAGTTGAAAGGAATTGTTTAAGGAAATGGTTTATTATGAGGAGAATGGAAAATGGAATCTTATGAAATATTAAAGGATCTGGCGATCATAGTGATTGCTGCAAAAGTGATGGGAATCGTAGCCCGCAAATGTAAGGCTCCGCAGGTAGTAGGAGAGATTATAGCAGGGTTGATTATCGGACCCAGTGTACTGGGTCTGGTACAGCAGTCTGATTTTCTGATTCAGATGGCAGAAATAGGTGTTATTCTTCTGATGTTTTCCGCAGGATTGGAAACGAATTTGAATGACCTGTTAAAGACAGGACCGATTGCGTTTTTGATTGCCTGCGCCGGTGTTTTAGTTCCGTTGGTAGGCGGTTCCCTGCTTTATATGGGATTTTATGGAGCAGCACCATGGGGTTCCGATAAATTTTACACAGCTGTTTTTATGGGTGTGATCATGACGGCAACTTCTGTCAGCATTACGGTACAGTCCCTAAAAGAACTGGGAAAATTAAAGGGTAAAGTCGGTACGACCATACTGAGCGCCGCCATTATAGATGATGTAATCGGTATTATCGTTCTTACCTTTGTCATTGCCTTTAAAAATCCGGAATCCAAACCGCTTACAGTAGTTATCAATACGGTTTTATTCTTTGTTTTTGCAATTATTGTAGGATTTATTTCTTACAAAATTTTTAAATGGGTGGATAACCGATACCCCCATACAAGACGTATTCCGATTGCCGGACTTGCATATTGTCTTGCCCTTGCTTATATTGCAGAATCCTATTTTGGAATCGCAGATATCACCGGTGCGTATGTAGCCGGAATCATACTCTGCTCGATCAGAGATTCTGAATACATTGCCGAAAAGATGGATATCAATTCTTATATGGTATTCGGACCGGTTTTCTTTGCCAGTATTGGATTAAAAACCAGCATCGACAATATGAATATGGAAATATTATTATTTTCCATCGGATTTGTGATCGTAGCATTGATCACGAAGATCATAGGATGCGGTCTTATGGCAAGAATCTTACGATTTAGTAATATGGATTCTTTGAAAATAGGTGTTGGTATGATGACCAGAGGTGAAGTGGCACTGATTGTATCGCAGAAAGGACTTGCAGTTGGACTTCTTTCACCGGTATATTTTACCTCGGTTATTTTACTGATTATTGTATCCTCTATTTCAACACCCATCCTTTTAAAATTATTATTTTCAAAAGATGATCCGGGTGATCCAAAAAGGGATAGCAGCGCATTTTTGTATAAAAAAGAAAAAGAAGCATAGAAAAGGAGACAAGTATTATGAAAATTGGAATTATGGGTTATGGAAACTTAGGACGTGGCATCGAATGTGCGATCAAACAGAATCCGGACATGGAACTTGCTGCCGTATTCAGCCGTCGTGATCCTTCCACTGTAAGGATCTTAACAGAAGGGGTAAAGGTATACCCGGCAGAGGATGCTGTTAAGATGAAAGATCAGAT
Organism: uncultured Lachnospiraceae bacterium; assembly: GCA_964386235.1. GTDB lineage: Bacteria > Bacillota > Clostridia > Lachnospirales > Lachnospiraceae > RGIG8767. The sequence continues at coordinate 9,910 of CAYLSH010000024.1, forward strand.
TGATGTATTGATCCTTTGCGGAGGCAGTGCAACAGATCTTCCTGTTCAGACACCGGAATATGCAAAATATTTTAATGTTGTGGACAGCTTTGACACACATGCAAGGATTCCGGAACATTTTGGAAATGTAGATGCTTCTGCAAAAGAAAACGGAAATATCGCCGTGATTTCCTGCGGATGGGATCCGGGAATGTTTTCCTTAAATCGTTTGTATGCAAATTGTATTTTACCTCAGGGTAAAGATTATACATTCTGGGGGAAAGGTGTCAGCCAGGGACATTCGGATGCCATTCGTCGTGTAGAAGGTGTCAAGAATGGTAAGCAGTATACAATTCCGGTAGAATCTGCTCTTGAAAAAGTAAGAAACGGTGAAAATCCGGAACTTACAACACGTGAAAAACATGTTCGTGAATGTTTTGTAGTAGCAGAAGAAGGGGCTGATAAGGCAAAGATTGAAAAAGAAATCAAAGAAATGCCGAACTATTTTTCAGATTATGATACCACGGTTCATTTTATCTCGGAAGAAGAATTATTAAGAGATCACAGTGGAATCCCACATGGTGGTTTCGTAATTCGAAGCGGTAAAACAGGATGGAATGAAGAAAATAATCATATTATCGAATATAGTTTGAAACTGGATTCCAATCCGGAATTTACAGCATCCGTGATCGTTGCCTGTGCAAGAGCAGCTTACCGTATGAAAAAAGAGGGAATGACAGGATGTAAGACAATCTTTGATATTGCACCTGCTTATATGAGTCCTTTGGATGGTGCGGATCTGAGAGCACATATGTTATAATTTATTTTTAGAAAATGATAAAACCTCAGAGGATTCTGGGGTTTTCTTTTCAACGGAAGGAAAAACAATGGATGATCGTTTAAAAAGGCAATTGGATTTTGCATTGGAAATAGATAAAGAAAAAAATATTTTCAGACAGACCCATCTCTCCGGTCACGGAAGAAGGGAAAATGATGCAGAACATGCATGGCATATGGCGATCATGGCATATTTATTGAAAGAATACGCCAATGAAAAAGTAGATATTGCAAAGGTAATGCTAATGTGTCTGATCCATGATATTGTGGAAATTGATGCAGGGGATACCTATGCTTATGATGAAGAAGCCAAAAAGACGCAAAAAGCCAGAGAAGACGAGGCAAAAGAAAGAATCTTCTCCTTACTTCCCACGGATCAGAAAAAGGAACTGATCGCATTGTTTGAGGAATTTGAAAAAGAAGAAACAGCCGAATCTAAATTTGCCCGTGCCATGGATAATCTTCAGCCTCTTATCTTAAATAACAGCAATGGAGGAAATGACTGGAAGGAACACGGCGTAAGTGCGGATCAGGTTTATCAGAGACAGATGAAAACAAAATATGGATCTGATATTTTGTATGAAATAACGGATCAGATCATAAAGGAAAATATTAAGAAGGGAATATTAAAAGAATGAAAAAGAAAGTGGTCGTTTTAGGAGGAGGAACGGGCTCTTCCACACTTCTTAGAGGGTTAAAAGAATTTCCGGTGGATCTTTCTGCAATCGTATCCGTGTGTGATGATGGAAACAGTACGGGAGTACTGCGTGAAGAATTTAGTATTCCTGCTGTCGGCGATATAAGGCGTGTTCTGATTGCATTATCCGAAACGGAACCTTTGGTAAAGGAATTATTCAATTATCGTTTTCATACAACAAGTGATCTGGATGGACATACGGTGGGCAATCTTCTGTTAACGGCTTCCAGCGAGATTACGGGCAATCTTTCCGATGGCATTGAGGCATTAAGTAAGGTATTTAATCTCAAAGGAAAGGTAATTCCTCTAACAGAGGATAATGTGGTTCTGGTGGGAGAAATGGAAGATGGCAATGTGATCGAAGGGGAACACAGGATCACACTTCGCAATAGTGATATAGGCATTAAGAGAGTGTACTATAAAGAAAATCCCATTCCGACCAAAGAAGCAGTAAAGGCTTTGGAAGAAGCGGATCTGATTTTGCTTAGTATGGGAAGTCTATTTACCAGTATTATTCCGAATCTGATCTGTGACGAGATCGTGGATGCAATCGATCGAAGCAGGGGAAAGATCATGTATGTATGCAATATGGTTACGCAGCCCGGTGAGACGGAAGATTTTAAAGTATCCGATCATATACGATTGTTAAACCAGTACCTTGGCAAAAGAAAGATAGATGTCGTTATTGCCAATAACGGAAAGATAGAAGAGGATATGGCAAAACGTTATGAGTCATTGGAACAGAAAGATCCGGTAGAACTGGATCTGGAAGAAACAGAGAAACTGGTGGAAAAAGTGATCTGCGATGATTATGTCACGGTAAAAAATAATTTACTGCGACATAAAGTGATGAAACTGAGTATGCATATATTCGGTTACCTTTTGGAACAGAAATAAAATATCTTACAAAGGATGGATAAACAATGGAGATCAATTTCGAAAAAAGTACATATGCAAAAAAAGCAATGGAACTGTTCAAAGAAGGATTTAACTGCTCACAGTCTGTTTTTCTTGCTTTTGAGGATTTATATGGGATGGAGAGAAGTACATTACTAAAACTAAGTTCTTCTTTTGGCGGTGGAATGGGCCGTCTGCGGGAAGTCTGCGGTGCGGTATCCGGAATGTTCATGGTTGCGGGAATCCTTTACGGGTATGAGGATCCTAAGGATTTTGAAGCCAAAAAAGAACATTATGAGAGAATACAGTTATTGGCAAAAGACTTCACGGACTTAAACGGATCCATTGTATGCAGACAACTTCTGGGATTGGGAGAAGGAAAGGATGATCCGACACCGGAAAAAAGAAACGATGCGTACTATAAAAAACGTCCCTGTGTCGAGCTGGTAGGAATTGCAGCGGCCATTATGGAAGAATATATCAAAGAAAATCCATATAAAGGATAAGGATGGAAATGCTATGTTTGAGAATCTGATTTTTAGTCTGAATGCGACCATGCCCATCTTTTTTATGATGGTGATTGGATATTTATTAAAAAAGATTCAGTTTCTGGATGAGAAGACTACAACAAAATTAAATCAATTGGTATTTAGACTCTTTTTGCCGGCATTATTATTTATGGATCTGGCAACGGAAGATTTTACAACCATATGGGATGGAAAACTGGTTCTGTTTTGTTTCCTTGTTACGGTTATCAGCATTTTGATTGCCGCTTTGTTATCCTTGCTTCATAAGGATGGAGCAGAACGAGGGGAAATCATCCAGGCGGCTTATCGAAGCGGGGCAGCCACACTGGGCATCGTATTTATGACCAATATCTATGATAATGCTTCCATGGTGGCTCTTATGATCATTGGTTCCGTGCCACTTTATAATGTGGCAGCCGTGATTGTACTTTATCTGACTTCTCCACAAAATGCGCATCATTCCAAAGCAGAATTGTGGAAAAAAACAGCAAAAAATGTTGTGACCAATCCCATTATTTTAGGAATTGTTATAGGGATGTTATGGTCTGTTTTGAAAATGCCCGAGCCTCCCATGCTCATGAAGACAGTTTCCTATCTTGGCAATATGGCATCACCGCTTGCTTTGATCGCACTGGGTGCTTCTTTTGAAATTTATGATGCCAAAGAAAAGTGGAAGGAAACAACTTTAGTCACGTTTGTAAAACTGGTTCTGTGGTGTGTGATATTTTTACCGATCGCCATTCATATGGGATTTCGGGATGAAAAGATCGTGGCAATCTTGGTAATGCTTGGAAGTGCGACCACAAGCAGCAGTTTTATCATGGCAAAAAATATGGGTCACAGGGGAGCCATTTCTTCCTGTGCAGTTATGGTAACGACACTGCTTAGTTCTTTTACCCTTACGTTCTGGTTATTTGTACTTCGGATGGGTGGGTACATTTAAGAGAAGGAAACAGAAAATTTCTTTTTACCCCTTGACGAATCAAAAAAAAGGGCTTATATTTGCAATAACAAGTGAATTGTTATAAACCTTGGAGCAGGAGTAGTATCCGGTTGGAAAGTTTACAGAGAGCCGCAGGCGGTGGGATTGCGGTAATGGGAAGATTGGTGAATGGACCTGTGAGGGCGAACTGAAATCCATGATTGGTAGCAGGAGAGTAGGTAAGACGTGACTGCACGTTATAGCAGAACATGTATGCTGGTACATGATTGAGAGCATTCATTAGAATGAAGTTAGGTGGCACCGCAAGAGTATATATACTCCTGTCCTATCATTTGGTAGGATGGGAGTTTTTTATATTGTGAAGACTCTTTATTCTGGATTTGCGACAATCAAAACGAGCAAAATTAATTGTCAAAAGAAAGCGAGGAAAAAGAGATGACAAAGACAATCCCTTACAAAATCTATTTAGAAGAAAACGAGATGCCAAAACAATGGTATAATGTTCGTGCCGATATGAAAAAGAAACCGGCACCTTTATTAAATCCGGCCACATTAAAGCCTATGACAGTGGAAGAATTATCTTCGGTATTCTGTACCGAACTGGCAAAACAGGAATTGGATGATACTACGGCGTATTTTGATATTCCACAGGAAATCCGTGATTTTTACAAAATGTATCGTCCGTCACCATTGGTAAGAGCATATTGTCTGGAGAAGAAATTAGGAACACCGGCACATATTTATTATAAATTTGAAGGCAATAATACTTCCGGAAGCCATAAATTAAATTCTGCGATTGCTCAGGCTTATTATGCAAAACAGCAGGGACTAAAAGGAGTAACAACAGAAACCGGAGCCGGTCAGTGGGGTACTGCTTTATCCATGGCTTGTTCATATTTTGATATGGATTGTCAGGTGTATATGGTAAAATGTTCTTATGAACAGAAACCGCACAGACGTGAAGTAATGCGTACCTATGGAGCAAAGGTTACACCTTCTCCATCCATGGAAACAGAGATCGGTAGAAAGATCAACGAAGAATTTCCGGGAACAAGCGGAAGCCTTGGATGTGCGATCTCTGAAGCAGTGGAGGCTGCAACAACTCAGGAAGGATATCGCTATGTACTGGGTTCTGTATTGACACAGGTATTGTTGCACCAGTCCATCATTGGTCTGGAAACCAAAGCAGCATTGGATAAATATGGTGTAAAAGCAGATATGATTATTGGATGTGCCGGAGGCGGATCCAATTTGGGCGGATTAATTTCCCCATTCGTAGGAGAAATGTTAAGAGGAGAAGCGGACTATCAGATCATTGCGGTAGAACCGGCTTCCTGTCCGAGTCTGACCAGGGGTAAATATGCATACGACTTCTGTGATACCGGTAAGGTTTGTCCTCTTGCCAAGATGTATACACTCGGTAGCGGATTTATTCCTTCCGCAATTCATGCGGGTGGTTTGCGTTATCACGGTATGAGTTCCGTTGTTTCTGAGATTTATGATCAGGGTCTGATGGAAGCAAGAAGTGTGGAGCAGACAGAAGTATTTAAAGCAGCACAGGAATTTGCGAGAGTGGAAGGAATCCTTCCGGCACCGGAAAGTTCCCATGCGATCAAAGTTGCCATTGATGAAGCCTTAAAATGCAAAGAAACCGGAGAAGAAAAAAATATTGTATTCGGTCTTACCGGAACAGGTTATTTTGATATGGTATCCTATGCAAAATTTAACGATGGTATCATGCAGGATTACATTCCAACGGATGAAGAACTTGCGGTTGCACTTTCCAAACTTCCAAAAGTAGAATAGAAAAAGGGATGCACATGGAATTATCAAGACAGGAAAAAATAGAAAGACGAAAAAAAGCAAAAAGAATACGGAAAATCCAAAATACAATGACGATGATCATGGTATTCTCCATTCTGATAATAGCAGGTTGTTGCTTTTATCTGTGGCTGCAGATGCAGAAAGAAAAGGATAAAGCAATAGAGGCGATGGGACAGGTTACGGAATTTGAAGAGGAGGTTGCCTCAGGAAATTACGTTACCAGTGAGCAGGCGCAGGAAATGATTGAAGAAGCAAGAGAGTCTGTTGTTAGTGAATATCGGGATACGATTCGTCAGATGATGGAAAACGGAGATACCACACTTACTCTATTGGAAACTTTGTTTTCCGATCAGATCGTATTTTCAAGTGATGGAAGATATTATTTCCTAGATGTTAATGAGAATCTGGAAAAAAATATTTTTGATTTGTCCGATCTGGAGTATCCTGTCATGAACGAAGAAACGGATAAGTACGAAGGAGAAGCCAGATGGGTTTTGGACGGTGAGGTATCTTCCAAAAAAGGAATTGATGTATCCAAGTTTCAGGGAAAGATTGACTGGAAAAAAGTTGCTGCGGATGGTGTCGATTTTGCTTATATTCGTCTGGGTTACAGAGGTTATGGAAGCGGTAAGATCGTAACGGATGATAATTACGAATACAACATCGAAAACTGTAATGCAGCCGGCATTGACACAGGCGTTTACTTCTTTACGGAAGCGATATCCGAAAAAGAAGCGGTAGAAGAGGCGGACTATGTGTTGGAGAATATCCGTGGATATCAGGTGGATCTGCCGATTGTAATTGATGTGGAGGAGTCTGCATCTTCGGACTCGCGTACGAAGGATCTGACACAGGAAGAGCGGACACAGATCGTACTTGCTTTTTGCAACCGGATCAAGGAAGCCGGACATGAACCTATGATATATGGAAATACAAAAAGCATGGTCTTTATGATGGATGTTGAGCAGTTAGAAGGATATGATAAGTGGTTTGCTTATTATAAATATCCCCTTCGTTTCCCATATAAGATGCGTATGTGGCAGTATACCGCTAACGGAACCGTGGATGGTATCAAGGGCGGCGTAGATATGAATATTGCGTTTTATTAAAACAGTAAGGTGCCAAAAGACGCGCAAAAGCGGCTTTTGGCACTTTAAGATTAGAGGATGAAAGTGGATACATTACGTTTTGAACAGGCAAAAGAAAAGATCATCGGAAAAGACAGACAGCGTCTTCAGATAGGAACTTTATCAGAAAAAACGGTTCATGCGGTTGTAAAGAATTATTATGAGCCGGATGAAGAGAAACAGGAGATTCCCATTGCCGGATTGTATGCGGATATTTTTACGGGAAAAGAAATCATTGAGATTCAGACACGAAGTTTTGATCAGGTGCGTAAGAAACTGGATCGTTTTTTACCACAATATCCGGTAACAGTGGTGTTTCCCATCCCGGATACAAAGTGGCTGATCTGGATCGATGAAGAAACCGGGGAACTTTCCGCGCCTCGAAAATCGCCCAAAAAGGGAAGTGAATATGCGGCTTTTCGGGAATTATACAAGATAAAATCCTATTTAAAGAAAGAGGGACTTTGTATTATCCTTCTTTTTATGGATATGGAAGAATATCGTTTGTTAAACGGATGGAGTCGTGATAAAAAGAAGGGAAGCAGTCGGTATGACCGGATTCCATTGCGTATTACAAGGAAGATTTGTTTAAAGGAAAAGGAAGATTATGCTGCATTGATACCGGATTCTCTGACAGGAGAATTTACCAGTTTCGATTTTGCCAAAGCAGCAAAGATCAACAAAGCGCAGGCAAATCAGGTGTTGAATATACTATTTTATTTAGAAATCGTGGAGAGAATAGGGAAAAAAGGAAATGCCTTTGTTTATGAAAAAGTAATAAAGAATTAAGAGTTGGGAAGTTGTACTTTAGAAATTGTTTTGTTAAGATACTCTTAAATAAAAAAGGAAAGAAAAGGTAGTTAAGCGTAGAAAGTGAAAATAGCAGACGAAACAATTGAGATCATGCAAAAGCAGTTTGCGTTGGATTGTAATCTGGCGCAGGCAGAAGAAATTCAGCAGGGACGCATGTACATAGCACCATCTAAGAATCTTCCCGGTGCAAGGATTGTAGATAAAACGGATAATTTTTTCAGAGCAGTCCTTTTTATGGGAAAGGCCTATCTGATGGTGGATGATAGTATTTATGAAGGCTGTAAGGAAGTATTTCAGGATGTGGATCCAAACTGGTTTTGCAAATTTCCAAACCTCCGTATTTTAGACAGGATATTGAATGAATACGGTTATGAGATTGCGGATACACATATCTATTATCTTCCGGATATGGAGGCAAAGAGAATCGAAGAGACAATACCGGTGATCTGGTTAGGAGAAGATGAGATCGCGGATATGAAAGAAGAGAATCCCTTTCACAATGCCCTCTGTTATTCCCCGACCCAGCCGGATGTTGTGGCAGTAGCGCTGCCGGAAGATGACGGAAGACTCAAAGGAATGGCGGGAGCAAGTAAAGATGGCATGTATGTACGCCAGATCGGAATTGATGTGCGTGAAGAATACAGGGGAGAAGGGCTTGCCACATATCTGACAACACTTTTAAAACAACGTCTGTTGGATAATGGTACTCTTCCATTTTATGGAACAAGCGAATCGCATGCACTGTCTCGAAGTGTTGCTGTAAAATCCGGTTTTTTACCGGCCTGGTGTGAAATATATACAAAGAAGAAATAAAAGGAGATCATGAGGATGGGATTTTTTCAAAAGAAAAAGAAGGATGATGGAATGGAACGTTTTCGCGAAGAAAACAAAGCAGGGTTTACGAAAACTGTCGGGATCATATTGGTAGCACTAATAGTTGTATTTTTATCACTGAACAGTACCTATCAGATCCGTGAACAGGAGCAGGCGGTTTTGACTACTTTTGGTAAGGCACAGGCAGTTACCACACCGGGGCTTCATTTTAAGATTCCGTTCATTCAACAGGTAACGAGAGTAAATACAACGATACAGGGATTTGCGATTGGGTATGAAGAGAGTGATAATGAAGTGGATGAAGCCGAAGCAATTATGATCACCAGTGATTATAACTTCATTGATGTGGATTTCTTCATAGAGTATAAGGTTTCTGACCCGGTAAAAGCACTTTATGCATCGGCAGATCCGACATTGGTATTGAAAAACATTGCACAGAGTTGTATCCGTACCGTAATTGGAAGTTATGACGTGGATTCCGTTTTAACAACGGGAAAGAATGAGATTCAGGCTGAGATCAAAGAGATGATCATGGGAAAATTAGAGCAGCAGGATATCGGAATCCAGCTTGTTAATATCACGATCCAGGATTCGGAGCCACCGACAGCAACCATTATGGAAGCGTTCAAGAAGGTGGAAACCGCAAAACAGGGTAAGGAAACGGCAATCAACAATGCCAATAAATACCGGAATGAAAAGATTCCGAACGCACAGGCAGAAGCGGATAAGATCATAAAGGATGCTGAGGCATACAAAGAAGAACGTATCAATGAAGCAACCGGTCAGGTGGCACGTTTTGAATCCATGTATGCGGAATATATTAAAAACCCTACCATTACCAAACAGCGTATGTTCTACGAAGCTATGGAAGATGTATTACCGGATTTAGAGGTTATTATTGATTCTTCCAATGGGGATGGTGTACAGAAACTGCTTCCGTTAGAACCATTTTCTACAACGGAAGGAAAGAGTAAGATGGTGAATACAACAGAAGAAACCGAAGTGGTGGAGGATTAGTGTGAAAAAAGGAATAGGAATATTAGTTGGATTTATAGCAGCAGTTATTATAGTAACAGGACTTTCCTGTATGGTAGTGACGGGTGAAGATGAGTACAAATTAATCCGTCAGTTTGGTAAGATCGATCATGTAGAAGCGGAAGCAGGATTAAGTTTTCGGATTCCGTTTATTCAGAGTGTGGACACATTACCTAAGAAAATCTTATTATACGATCTGGCACCGAGTGATGTAATCACCAGGGATAAAAAGACCATGATCACAAACAGTTATGTATTATGGGAAATCAGTGATCCGGTTAAATTTGCGCAGACACTGAATAGTTCCATTGGCAATGCCGAAAGCCGTATCAATACGGTAGTGTACAATGCAATCAAAAACACGATCAGTTCCTGGTCGCAGGAAGAAGTGGTTTCCGGAAGGGATGGTGAATTAACAGAAGCCATTATCCAAAACATTGGAAACACCTTTGATCAATATGGAATTCATATGATCTCTGTAGAAACAAAGCAGTTAGATCTTCCGGCAGACAATAAGGAAGCCGTGTACACCCGTATGATCTCAGAACGGGAAAATATTGCTGCAACTTATACGGCAGAAGGTACAGCAGAAGCACAAAAGATAAAGAATACTACGGATAAAGAAGTAACCATCATGATTTCCGAGGCCGAAAAACAGGCTGAGATCTTAAAGGCAGAAGGTGAAGCGGAGTATATGAAAATCCTTTCCGAAGCGTATGCGGATGAAAGCAAAACGGATTTTTATTCCTTTGTCAGAAGTTTGGATGCGTTAAAAGCATCCGTAACAGGGGATAATAAGACTGTGATCTTGTCGGAGGACTCACCGATTGCACAGATTTTTAATGGACGATAAATAGGATAATGGTATGGAACTAATAGAACAGTTAAAAATAAATGGGATTGATTTTTCAGCTTCTGAATATGAAGAGGAAGAAGAATTTGTAGAAGACGTGAGATCATTTCTGCATTCTTATGAATTTATGCAGTTAGGACAGGCGATGAATCGTAAGCAATGGCAGGCAGCAGGTATGAAGATACAGAAAATGTCAGCCAAAGCTAAAAAAATGGGCATGATCGGATGGGAGCACCAGTTTACCGGTATCAAGCAGAACATTGCCCGTAAAAATGAAAAAGAAGCTCTGCAGATATTATCCCTGATCACGAACAAAAGAGTAAAACTTTTACAGATCCTATAAAAACAAACACCACTTAAAGAAAATGGATTTCTCTTTAGGTGGTGTTTTGTTATATTTGCATATTAAGCCTGATAACTGTCACGAAGCTGTTTGATCTGTGATTCGTTCATGACGGCTGTCGGAGAATTGTCGTCACAGGTGTTTTTATTTTCCACGATCAGAACACTGCTGTCCGGTGTTAATGTATGGGTATGCCATACACCGGCTTTTACATTGTACATTTTAAGCGGTTCTAACTTAGTAGCGGTAACATTTCCGATCGTATCACCATTGCCGGCACTGAATAATGTGCAGGAACCCTTGAGTAATACAAAAACTTCATCGCTTAATGTATGTTTTTGCATCGTCTTTAAATTGGGAACTTCCAATTCATCAATGTCATTTAATACGGCTACTCTCCATGATTCATAGTCGATGACCGGTGAGTATCCCGGCGCTGTGTACTCTTTAACCTCAATATCCATGTAAAAATACCTCCTTCTTTTGCATAATTATACTACAGTATGAATGGAATGAAAATAAATATTGCAAAAGAGTTAAAAATCTTTGTCAATATAGATAGAAATGGTTTATAATCAAGAAGATTGTGTATATAGTAAATTAAGATGAAACAGAAGAAAGGCAAAAAAATGGTTTGTAATAATATTTTAGAATACATCGGACATACACCCATGATCCGATTAAACAGAATGAATGATCCTGAGGCGGCAGAAGTTCTGGTCAAGTTTGAAGGATTAAACGTAGGGGGATCCATCAAAACAAGAACGGCTTATAACATGATCTGTCAGGCAGAAAAGGATGGAATCATTCACAAAGATACAATCATTGTCGAACCGACAAGCGGAAATCAGGGAATCGGGCTTGCATTGATCGGTGCGGTAAAGGGTTATAGAACGATCATTATCATGCCGGATTCGGTCAGTGAAGAGAGAAGAAAACTGGTTGCACATTACGGTGCAGAAGTCATGCTCATTCATGATGCAGGTAATATCGGTGCATGTATTGATGAGTGTTTACAGACAGCCATGCGCATGGCAAAAGAAAATCCCAATGTATATGTGCCGCAGCAGTTTGAAAATCCGGCAAATCCGATGGTACACAGACACAGAACCGGGATGGAGATCATGGAGCAGGTAGCAGGTCCCATCCACGGATTTTGTTCCGGTATCGGTACGGGTGGAACTATCAGCGGTATTGGAGAAGTGTTAAAGGCGCAGAATCCCGATATTGAGATCTGGGCAGTGGAACCGGAGCATGCAGCGATCTTAGCAGGAGGTAATATCGGAACCCATCTGCAGATGGGAATTGGGGATGGTCTGATCCCGGAGAATCTCAATCAGAATATTTATGATGATATTTACATAGTAACGGATGAGGAAGCAATCAACACCGCAAAGGATCTTGCCCGGTTAGAGGGAATTATGTGTGGTATTTCCAGCGGAACGAATGTGGCCGCTGCTTTAAAACTGGCTAAAAAACTGGGAAAAGGAAAAACAGTGGTAACCGTTTTACCGGATACCGCAGAACGTTATTTTTCCACCCCGTTATTTGATGAGGAGTTATAGAACATGAGCGATATTAAGATGTTGGTTTTGGATATTGATGGTACATTGACTAATTCCCGGAAAGAAATAACGGAGGAAACCAAGCGTGCCATTCATATGATTCAGGAGAGAGGGCATAAAGTTATGCTTGCATCCGGGAGACCGACACCGGGAATGAAGCGCTATGCAGAAGAACTGGAATTGGAAAAATATGGCGGATATCTCCTTTCTTTTAACGGTGGCAGGATTATCAACAGCCGGACGGGAGAGATTGTTTTTCAGAAGATGTTTCCCATGCATCTGATTCCCTCCCTGTATCAGTTTGCAAAAGAAAATGATTGTGGAATTTTGACCTATTATGGGGAAAAGATCATTTCCGGCACCAGATTGGATGAATATATAGCAATTGAATCCCGTATCAATGGAATGCCGGTTCAGGAAGTGGAAAACTTTGTAGATTATGTGGATTTTGACGTTAATAAACTCCTTATGACGGCACCTGCTCATAAGGCAGAGCAGTTTGAAAAGATTTTACAGCAAAAATATGGGGATCGTATCAGTGTGTACCGTTCGGAACCATTTTTTATCGAATTGATGCCAAAGGGCGTGGATAAAGCAAGTTCCATTGACCGGATGTTAAGTACGGTAGGACTTACCAGAGAGAATACGATCTGCTGCGGAGATGGCTATAATGATCTGACGATGATTGAATATGCCGGAGTAGGCGTTGCGATGGCAAATGCACAGGAAAAAGTAAAAGAAAAGGCAGACTATATTACAAAATCCAATGATGAAGATGGTATCGTACAGGTTATTGACGAATTTATTCTGTAGGTATTGCCGGTTTAGGAAAGGGATAAAAACGATATGAGTATTTTAAACGTGGAACATTTAACGCATGGCTTTGGAGACAGAGCCATTTTTAATGATGTGTCCTTTCGTTTATTAAAAGGAGAGCACATTGGGCTGATCGGGGCAAATGGGGAAGGAAAATCTAC
>CAYLSH010000025.1:0-22765 GCA_964386235.1 uncultured Lachnospiraceae bacterium
TTTACGGCATCCATCATAATGTTTTCCGTTGCCATAAAAGGAAGTTCACTCATCATATGTTTTTGAATCACCTTTGGATACACCACCAGTCCGTCCACCACATTCAGGCACAGATCCAGGATGCCATCCACCGCTAAAAATCCTTCCGGCACGGACAGTCTCTTATTGGCGGAATCATCCAGTGTTCTTTCAAACCACTGTGTTGCGGACGTAATTGCCGGATTCAGTGCATCCGCGATCACATAACGGCTCAAAGAAGCGATTCTCTCACTGCGCATGGGATTGCGCTTATACGCCATTGCCGAAGACCCGATCTGGCTTTTTTCAAAAGGTTCTTCCACTTCTTTTAAATGTTGTAAAAGACGAATATCATTGGACATTTTTGTGGCACTTGCCGCAATTCCCGAAAGGATATTCAGCACACGGGTATCCACTTTACGGGAATAGGTCTGTCCGGAAACCGCAACGCAGTCTTCAAATCCCATTTTTTTCGCAATCATCGGATCAATCCGGTCGATCTTATCCTCATCCCCGTCAAACAATTCCAAAAAAGAGGCCTGTGTTCCCGTAGTACCTTTACAGCCCAGCAGCTTCATGGTGGAAAGCACATAATCGAGATCTTCTAAGTCCATATAAAATTCCTGAAGCCAAAGGCTGGCTCTCTTACCCACGGTGGTCGGTTGCGCGGGCTGAAAATGGGTAAATGCCAGTGTCGGCAGATCCTTATATTCGTCCGCAAAATCCGCAAGTTCCCGTATCACATTCAACAGTTTGCGTCTTACCAGATGCAGGGCTTCCGTCATAAGGATAATGTCCGTGTTATCTCCCACATAACAGGAAGTGGCACCAAGATGAATAATTCCCTTTGCCTTCGGACACTGGACACCATACGCATACACATGGCTCATTACATCATGGCGCACCTCTTTTTCCCTTGCTTTTGCCACATCATAATTGATGTCCTCCGCATGGTCTTTTAACTCACGGATCTGTTCCTCCGTAATCGGAAGTCCCAGTTCCTTTTCCGTTTCCGCAAGTGCAATCCACAATTTCCGCCATGTCCTGAATTTTTTATCCGGTGAAAAAATGTACTGCATCTCCTTACTTGCATAACGTTCTGACAACGGACTCTGATAACGGTCTGTGCTCATAGAATACCTCCTGATAAATATAGTACGGGCATTGTGATATTCTACAATGCCCGTCGCCTTTGACGTTTTATCTTGCTATTTTACCGATAAATTCCTGCACACGGGTATTTTCCGATGCAAAAATCTCTTCCGGTGTTCCTTCTTCAACGATCACACCACCCTCCATAAATACGATGCGGTCGGATACTTCTTTTGCAAACTGCATCTCATGGGTGACGATGATCATCGTCATGTGCTCTTTTGCTAATTCTTTTATAACCTTTAAAACTTCTCCTGTCAACTCCGGATCCAGTGCCGAGGTCGGTTCATCAAAAAAGAGAATCTTAGGCTGCAGGGCAAGAGCCCTTGCAATGGAAACACGCTGCTGCTGCCCGCCGGAAAGCTGATACGGATAGGCATTTGCTTTATCCGAAAGCCCCAGCTGCTCTAACAACTTCATACCGCGTTCCTGTGCCTCTTTTTTGGGAACTTTATCCACACTGACAGGTGCGTCAGTTATATTCTTCAATACCGTATAATGGGGAAAAAGATGAAAACTCTGGAATACCAGCCCAAAGTTTTTGCAGATTTTGCGCAATTCATTTTTGGGTGCATAGACCAATGCCTTTTTTCCGTTTTTTTCTTCTTCCCATGCCGCCTTTTGTCCCAGATAACTCAGGCTGCCGCCATCCATATTTTCCAGCATGGTGGCGCAACGCAGCAGGGTGGATTTTCCCGAACCGGACGGTCCGATTACGGATACCACTTCTCCTTCTGCGACCGAAAGGGAAATATCCCGGATCACTTCCAGATCACCAAACGATTTTCGCATATTCCGGATTTCAAGTAAATTCATTCGACTGCCCTTTCCTCTCCTAAAGTCCTTCTAAGATCCGACCTAACGATAATAAGCCAGTTTCTTCTCGATCTTTTCCATAATAAAAGCTACCACATAGTTAAATACAAAATAGAATACACCCGCTACCATAAGCGGCATAACACTCGCCTGTTTGGCACTGATCTGCTTGGCAATGGTAAACATTTCCGTTACCGCAATCGCAAATGCAAGCGATGTATCTTTTACCAGTGTGATGGTTTCGTTGGTAACCGGCGGCAATATCCTTTTGATTACCTGCGGAAGAATGATCTTGAAAAATGTCTGGAAACGGTTATAACCAAGCACCCTGGCTGCCTCATACTGTCCCACCGGCATGGATTCGATACCGGAACGGTAAATCTCCGCAAAATACGCGGCATAATTGATCGAAAATGCCACGATCGTAGCTACGAAACGGTAGGACTGTGATATTTTTATTCCAAAAACGATGGATGGGGAAAAGTACACAACGATCAGCTGAAGCATAAGCGGTGTTCCACGCATAATGGCAATATATATCTTTACAAGGGAACTGATCAGGACATTCTTAGACATCCTTCCAAATGATATAATCAGTCCCAGAGGGAGGGAAAATAAAAGTGTCAGCAGAAAGATCTCCACTGATACAAGCATTCCTTCACTCAGTTGTTTTAACATAACTGTCAGTTCCATAGGTCACCTCTTGCCCGGCCAAACGCCTTCCCTTTTTTTGCGGGAGTCTTACCCGATTGAAAGGGCCCGCAAAACGGACCCTTTATGTTTCCCTCAATTACTTACCTAAACAAACGCTTTCCACAAGACCGAAATCACTGTATTTTTCAGCAATTTTCATGAAAGTGCCGTCTTCTGCCATCTCTTTTAATGTTTCTTCTACCTGATTCTTTAATTCATCATTGCCTTTTAAGAAACCGATTCCGTACTGTTCGGAAGAAAGTGTTTCGTCTAAGATCACATAGCCTCCGTCCCTTGCACCTAACTGGTAATTGGCAACTCCGACATCAATTGCGAGTGCATCAATGGCACCTGCTTCCAAATCCATAAATCCGGTATTGTAATCCGCATACTGTACAAGTTCTGCAAAAGATGCTGCCAGATCCTTGTTTTCCTGATTTTCTTCATCTTCTAAAGCAGCCAGTGCAGAAGAATCCTTCTGAACTCCCACTACTTTTCCGGCAAGATCTGCTTTGGTTGCGATGCCGGCATCCTCTGCTACTACAAACACCTGGCTGTTATCCACGTAAGGACAGGACCATGTATATTCATCTTCTCTTCCGTTAATGGTAAAACCACTCCAGATACAGTCAATGGTACCGGAAGATAATTCCATATCCTTTGCATCCCAGTCGATCGGCTGTTTTACTAATGTCCAGCCTCTGCGGTTACAGATTTCCTGAGCAAGGTCAAGGTCAAAACCTACATACTCCCCATTGTCATCCATATAACCATATGGCGGGAATTCTGCGTCAAATCCAACGGTAAATGTTCTTGCTTCTGCGTCCGTTGCTGCCTGTGCGGCATCTTCTTTTGCACCGCATGCGGTCATTGACAGCGCAAGTACAAGTGATAATACAACTGCTAATGTCTTTTTCATAATCTCATACTCCTTTTGCTTTACTAATTTAGCACAATAAAGTTTCATCTGCCTAATATTAGCAAATGTATTGGGTTCTGTCAACCGTCATAACGTTCCATCATCCCTAGAATTTCCTTGGAATACTGGGGATATTCTTTTATCAGTGTACGCAGTTCGTTTTCTCCGTCTTTGGCAAGGCGCTTATTATAATCCATCTGTGCACGCAGTTTCTGTCTTCTGATAATGTATTCGTGACGGATCTCCACCATTTCCTTATGATCGTATAATGCAAGCGGACAACGCACCCAGAGTCTGGGATCGCTTAACCGGAAATTGCGAAGGACCTTTAACAGTTCCGCCTGATAAAAATCCAGTTCTTCGCCATTCTGTTCATTGGTTTCCCTCGCCTGCTTTTCTTCCTGATACAGATCTGCCAGACGCTTCCATTCCTTTGCGTTCTTTACATTGTATTTTACATGGAGATATTCCAAAAGATTGGCGTTGTTTACATAACGTATCTTCACCGTATTCTGTAAGAGGATAATACGGTTTACTCCTTTTTCCGCCCGGGTAAGATCCTTTAACTGATCCTGATAACGCACAAAAAGAATCGTCAGTACCACCGCTCCTGTGATAATGGTTAAAAAATATCCCGGCATTACGTTCATCTCAAATCCAAACTGCATAATGAAAAGCATGATAAGAAGAAGTCCCATCGCAAGCATGGTAATCGTTACCATTCCCTTACTGTTTGCAATCGACGCCTTCAATTCGCCCTTCCGGTAATGGAATGCCTGTTTTTCACTTTCCAGACGTGCCAGATCGTTCTTGATCAGTTCCCGGTATTTTTCTGCCTTGTGCATGTCATCATATACCTTGGCTGCCGTATCCTCATACTGTTCCATCCGGTAATACTGGCTCTCCGTCAGACGGCTTTTTTTACTCTGGTAATCCTGTCTTTCCTTCTGATAATAAAGGATTTTTTTGGCATACTCCGTCACCAGATGCTTTTCATTTGGCGGCAGGGAATCCAGCTCATCCATATCCTTTAAAGAAGCGGTTACCACATTGTATTCAAATGTAAGCCTGTCAATCTCACCGGAAGCGTTTTTCACCTGTTCTACCAGGCTGCGGATCAATTTTTCCCTCTGATAGGGATCACTGGTCTTTAGATACGTTCTCTCATTGACAATCGTATCCCAGTCCCACGCTTCTTCCTCTTTTGCGTTCTCTTCTTCCGGTTCTTTTTCTTTTACCGAATCAGAACGGTCCTCCTGCCAGAAATAATCCTCATCCCAGAGCCGTTCGTCTTCATCAAAATATTCATCCTCACCCCGAAAGCGGTCAAACAGTTTCTTTATAAAACCCATATACTACCTCATATCTGAGCGACTTGTCGCGAAGAGGCGACGCAAATATCAAATTTGCGTCTGCCATAAAAGGCTATTTGCTTTCGCTCAGAAACAAATAGCCAACAACTTTAGTTGTTTGTGAAAGAATCAGCATATCAATGTGATTTTTCTCACTACCTCATATCCACCATCTTCAGATAATCTTCTTTTGCCTGTATCAACAGGTCGGAAAGGACCTGATAATACGTCATATCCTCTTCTTCCATCCGGCTTTTGACCGTTTCCTCAAAGGACCTCTTTTCCCATTGCTGCCTAATATGGGTTAACCGGCTTTCCACCTCTAAGGAATCGTCATAACTTTCCGGATGGGCGGACAGATAATCCAGGTAATCCTCCTGGCTGCTGCCCAGTTTTATGGCTGCCAGCATCTGCACATAGGTCTCCGTATTCGGATAAATGTGAAATGCTTCCTTAAAATAATCCGCTGCTTTATCGTAAAAAAACATGGATGCAAAGCACACTCCCAGATTATGATACAGTTTTGCACGAAACCTTACCTGATCCGGCGGTGTTTCCTTCAACAGTTGTTCATACCCCGCCGCTGCTTTAAGGAAATGTCGTTTCTTATAGTAAGCATCCGCCCGGATTTTTCTTCTTTCCATAACGGAGAGTTTACTGCTGTCTTTTAACACACTGCGCACATGCCCGATCTGTTCTTCACCGTAAAAGCCTGAAATCCGGAACAAAAACTCAATGGAACGAAGCAAAGGTTCCCCGTTTTCCCGGAAGCCTCGCAACTGCCTGCTCCATTCTTCCAGATGCAGTTCTTCTCCCATCCAGTCCAACAAAGAATCCGAAAAGAAATTCTCCTGAATCAGAAACGCATTCCTGTACAGGTAATAACACAACTCTTCGACGGAGAAAATATGAAGATTCTCTTCTTCCATGAAATATGGTTTCTGCGCATAGGAACCATTGCATAAAATCACATTTTCCATTATTTTCCTCCTTCTAAAAGATCAATCTCCTGCGTAAAACTCAATTCCGAAGAGGGAAACATCTCTCCAAAACCCATATCCTTAATCCGGATCTTTAAGATTCTCTCATTTACCATGGAGGCGTCCATATGCAGACGTGTCAGATTGTTTTCCCTTTGCGGCAGTCCATCCAGAACTACTTCAATATATCTGACATTCCTGCCATCTAATGGTGTAATTTTCAAACGAACCGTGTTTCCTTCGCGTAAAATCACGTCCCACTCTTTATGACACTCGTACCAGTTTTCGCCGCCATCCAGTATGGCGAGGTAGGAATCCTCTCCCTGGCGGGACACATCCATCCCGATATTGGTCTTTAATTTATCCTTCCCGAGGAAGATCATATTGGACATTTGACCAGAGCGGTCAATCATTTTTTCCTGCATTCCATAGCAGGCACCCTTGCTATACAGGTCATTCCCCTTAAATACACGTCTGTTATGGCATAACAGACGCAGGGAATCCTGACACCACTCCCCGTTAAAGCCTTCTCCAAGAAGGAATACACAGTTGGAAAGATCTGCTGCACACTGCTGTACAATCTGTAAAAACTGCCCGTCCTTTTCCTCATTTTCACCGGTTAATTCACCGTAATCCGTGGATTCCACAAATACTACCACAGGACGGGTATTGCTGTTTTTCATAAAACGATAACCGGTAATACTTTCATGGGAATGGTCAAAGAGCAAAACATCCTCATTCCAAAGGTCTTTCGGCTGATGCGTCATATAGTGATAAATACTCTCTTCGCGGCTTTGAAAACAGATTTTGCAGTCCGGAAGATTTAACAATACAGCCAGCTGTTGCAAAAGAGCAATCATTTTTTCATTCAAATCCGGAACCGTGAACATAATGCCCGCCACCTTCTCTATCCGGCATTCCTTTCCGGGCAGATAAAGACTTCTCTTAATAAAAAGGGCAAGCAGTGCCACACTCTCTAACAATTCTTCGCCAATCCGGATTTCTTTTTCTTCCAGTGCATTTTGCAAGAGTCCGCGAATCAGCGTTCCTTCTTCCTGACTTGAAAAAGCAATCGCTTCTTTTCCCAAAAACCACTGGTTAACTCCCCCCCTCTTAAAAAGGCACAGAGGAATATTGTACTGTCTGCTGCCATGTGAAAGTGCATACGTTTCCGGCGTTTCCCCATTCTGGCGCAGATAGGATATCTGAGCATATTCAAAGGACAGATCGTATCCAATTATCATTTTGTCCGTGCTTACTATCATGTGTTTTCCTCATCATTGTAACCGGAATATGGATTCTGCTACAAATTCCTTTTTCGCATATTCTTCCAGCAATTCTTTTGCCGTACTGTAATCTTTTAGTGTAGTGGCAACGGCAATGTCATTTACCATTCCGTACCGGTCCGATGCAGACTCCGAAAAAGAATCACTCTTCTGGATCGTTCCGCTTTCCGTCAGCTGTTCCTTATTTGCATGCGCTTCCGTTACATAATACTGAAGCGTCTCACCGAAAAACAGAAGAAATTCCTTTACAAAAATACCGCCATACATATTTTTCATTTCTTCCCTGGTATAATCGGCGTTTTCGCATCCGTCACGATTGATCAGGTAGTGAATCACAACCGTACTTTCCGGATTGCCCTTGTATGCAATCAGTTCCGCATCCGCAATTCTTGCGGCATCGGGTGAAATCTGTTTAAAGGACGCAAAAAACGGCATCAATATATTTTTTTCCGCATACAGGGTATGTAAAAACGCATCACAGATCTTAGCCTGTTTTTCCGTTAACAAGGTTACATCCTGACTGTAATATTTCAGATAAGCAAGCATGCATACATCCGCAACCGTCCCGCCTGTATCAAAGAAAAGTTCGATTCCTTCAAATATGTATTTGCCCACCAGTCTCTCATGTACTAAAAATTCGTAACTCTTATAGGCAAGATAGGCAAGATTGAGGTCTGCATGTATATTTTCTTTTGCAAACTCTTTATAAACCTGATCTTCTTCCGCTATAAAAGCACCCGTTTTTAAAATCTGTACCAGTAACCGGTATGCGATCTCATAGGCATCCACGTCAAAACTCTGCGCCGCTTTCCATACATTACGCATATTCTTGGCAACACCTTCGTAATGACGGATGAGATATTCCAGTACCAGTACATTGTACTTGCCACGTTCAAATGCACTATAGAGCATACAGGTCATCTCCGCCTGATCCGAATACTCTCCGCTTTCAAGCAGTCTGGTGCAGAAACGGACGATCGTTTTTGCATCAACATTTTCCGGTCCGTAAGTTCTGGTAAACTCATATGCCTTCTGATCCATATCGTATATGGCAAGATATTTTACAATATCACTCCGGTATTTTGGCATTACATCATCCGGTTGTGCTTCTTCCAATAATTGTTCCAAACGCATCCTCTCATCCTGTTCAAAGTAATAATTCACAAGATGAATGAATAAAATCCGTCTGAATTCCTCATCTAACCGGTTTGTCTGAACCAGATAGCGGCAACGATCCGCATTTTTGGGCGTTACCGTAAACGTATCCCTGTTATCCCCACAGACATAGAGATTGTATTCCGGCGCATCCTTGGCATATTCACCAACAAGGGAGGTATACTTACGCGGTAAAAAGAAGCATTCCGTCTGATAATCCACAGTTCCGTAATAACGGTTCCCTTTCAGGTCTTCCAATAAGATGGTATGGGCATTGCTGAAGATATTCACATAGGCAACCTTACCGATAACCGGGTATACCATCTCTTCTTTCAGTCTGTCGTCCATGACAATGACCTTTGCGATCATGGAATCCGTAACCGTTATCTTATTGACAAATAAAAGCGTGGCAAACTGCTGGACATTATCCGGCGTTGGCATGTCCTTTAGGATAATCTCCTGATACAGACAGGCAAGATCCGCACTTATTTTGCCGGCATACAATTGTTTTACCGTAAAGCGCTCAATCTGCGGTCTGTAGCTCTCATATAAGTTGCCAAGGGAGTCCTTATTTTTGACCACATAACGATACAGATACGCCGTATACTCCATGGGAAGCTGCGACTGGTAGGAAAAATACATCAGGGCTTTTTTCTCAATCTCATTTTCCCTTGTGATATCCATGCTCAGCATGTAATATTCATACAACCTGGTAATGGGCAGATTTTCTTCCACTCCCTTTTTATACCATGTATGGCTCTCCTCCTCCATCCGCTCACCTTTCATCAGAAGAGAACAGATGACCTGCAGCGTTTCCGTCTGTGGCTTTTTCTCATAGATCAGGATCAGGATCCGCAAAAGACGCGCATCGTACTGCTTTGTTCTTGCGGCAATTGCCAGAATCTGCTGCATCAGTTCCGGTGAAAGGAACTGTACTCTGGCTCCAAACTGTAACAGGCGCATCTGCGGTTCTTCCAGATGCATCAGAAGCGAGGGTTCGCTATTTAATATCATTAAGGCTTCCAGATAAAAGATCGGACTGTAGCAGCCCATCTCTATCTGGCGCAGCGCAAAATTCCACTTGCTTGCCGCGTTCTTGTTGACTTCTCCTAGAAGATACAAAAGAAGCCACGCAATTCTCCAGTTTCCTTTATTTTTATGGTAAATGGACATAATCTGATCCGCAATCTGCTTGGAATAGTACTCGTCCACATTGTACAGGGACATCAGGTACAGATAATAGCAGTACAGAGTATCCTCGAGTTGTTCCGGATCTTCAATCGTGTGATCCAATATCCATTTTGCTTCATTGAAACGCTCCTGTGTAATCAGAAGATGTGCCTCAAACAAACTGCACTCCACACTCTCCGGTTCGAGTACACGATAGTGTTCTAACTGCTCCCGCGTCTGGATCAGCCATTTCTGGAGCGTAATTTTTTTCATTCTGAAATCCAGATAAGATCTGGTCAGTGAATAGATCACCTTCCGGTCCCTGTGGGACACATGAAGACTCTGTCCCTCCGGTCGGTACACCACCTGTACCTCCACTGAAAAAGTACCATAGGCGTGGACAAAATCAATCCGTCCATAATTATTGCCCTCATGCAGATTATTTTCATTTATAAAAAAGTGATATTCACAGGTATTGCCCAGAAAATCATCATCCGTAAGCATTCTTCGTTCCAGGCGGATAAAATCCCCCTCCGTCACAGCTTTTAACAGAACAAATCCCCAGCCCTGACGATTGATACGGATTGTATGAAAAGTGGAACTGTCCGGATTGATCAGACGTACCACACTTTTGTCCACTTCATATGCAATGGCTTTTTTCTTATTGATACCGATTAGGAACTCGTCTAAATTGCGGTTTGGATTACCGCATGTCGTCAGCCCCCTGTAAAGACTTCTGTAACAGCTGTCATTCCCGTTTAAAATGGATATAAAATGTTCGTGGTAAAATAATTTGACCGCTTCTTCCCAGCTGCTCTTGGCAAGATTAGTAAAATGAAAGAGGTTTTTGATGCTGCCAAGGGTGGATTCCATAAATTCATATACAACATTGATCACATAGGGAATCGTATACTCTCCCACATCACTGATGATCACAAGTTCGCCCTTAAGCACATCACCCGACCGTTTTCCCATCGTATTGACACTATAGTTCACTTCCGTTTTGGCACCGTCAAAGACTTCTGTCAGACACTGCATCACCATATTTGTGGAAAAAATCCTGCCTTCCACTTCTTTACCTGACTGCTCTTCTAATGTAAAGGAGCCCGTATAGATTTCTTCCGGTTTCATATTCAGTTCAATCCTTGCACAGGAAAAAACCAGTGAACCGCCTTCATACTCAAATTCACCATTTAGATATCTTGCAATCTTGTCTGACAACTCCCTCACCTGCCCTGTTCATAGTATCCTTTTCAGTATACCATCATCCGCCCTTATTTTGCAAGAAAACCAAGGTACCAGGTAACCATTCTTTTTTTTCGTCATATACATAGAATAAGTATGTATGAATGAGGTTTCTATGGATTCTTCCTTTTCCAATAACGCAGACTTTCCCGATACCGGAACCTTACAGGTAAATGTTTTTTCACGTAACAGTTATTTTCCCATTACCGGAGCAACTGTCACCATTCAGAATGCACAGCCGGGCGAGGGAACCATTGACGAACAATTAAGCACTGACTCATCCGGTCAAACGCAGGCCGTCTCCCTGCCGGCGCCTCCCATAGAATACAGTCTGACACCCGAAAGCAGCATGCCCTACAGCAAATATAATGTGACCGTATCCGCTCCCGGTTACGAGACCGCAGTTCTTACCGGCACACAGATTCTTCCCGATGTAAAAGCCATCCAGAATGTCCGTATGATTCCCCTGCCTGAAAATGAAGAAGATGAGGAACAGGACATTTCCATCGCTCCCCATACCCTCTACGAAGAATATCCTCCCAAAATACCGGAAGCCGAGATCAAAACAATTGCCGACACCGGTGAAATCGTATTAAGTCAGGTGGTCATTCCCGAATACATCATTGTGCATGACGGTCTTCCCGATGACAATACTGCTCCTAACTATTACGTAACCTATAAGGACTATATAAAAAATGTAGTCTGCAATGAAATCTATGCCACCTGGCCGGAGAGCACCCTGTATGCCAACATCCTTGCGATTATGTCCTTTACGTTAAACCGCGTGTATACGGAGTGGTACCGCAACCGTCTTAAAAACTTTACCATCACCTCGTCCACCGCATATGATCAGAAATGGGTCTATGGACGCAATATCTATTCCAATATTGATTATCTGGTGGATTCGGTTTTTGCCAATTATCTGACCCGCCCGGGAATCCGCCAGCCGATCCTTGCCTCCTATTGTGATGGCATTCGTGTCAGTTGCAGCGGATTAAGCCAGTGGGGCAGTAAAAATCTGGCTGAAGAAGGCTATGATGCCATTGACATTCTACGCTATTACTATGGAAATGACATCTATATCAGTACCTCACAGGCGATCAGCGGAGTGCCATCTTCCTACCCCGGATACGATCTGGCCATTGGCTCTTCGGGTCAAAAGGTATACCAGCTGCAGGAACAGCTTGCCCGTATTTCCCGCAATTATCCTGCCATTCCCCGGATCAATGCGGATGGCATCTACGGGGAACTGACAGCCGAAGCCGTCCGTGTATTCCAAAACATCTTTGATCTGCCTGCCACGGGAATCACGGATTATCCCACCTGGTATGCCATTTCCGATGTCTATGTCGGCGTAACCAGAATCGGAGAACCGGGTTAGGTATCTAAAGCGTGCGCATTCTCACGGAGTGTTTTGTGCAATAGGTAATTTCAAAGAAATTTTCTATTGCACAAAAATCCCGTCCGGGAAGGAACCTGTTACGGTCCGATCCGGACGGGATTTTCATTCATTCCGCTCATTATTCTTCATTTAACGCACACATGATGTCATTGCTTCTTTGTACAAATCTTGTCATGGCTTCTGCTTC
Organism: uncultured Lachnospiraceae bacterium; assembly: GCA_964386235.1. GTDB lineage: Bacteria > Bacillota > Clostridia > Lachnospirales > Lachnospiraceae > RGIG8767. The sequence continues at coordinate 12,376 of CAYLSH010000025.1, forward strand.
TAACGGTGCATGCTGCAATTTGGCAAGATCGTATAACTGCTCGCAGAACATCTTTGTGTTCTTACCATCCTGATGGGACAGAATATACTGTACCAGAGGATGATTGGCATTGAGTACCAACGTCTCTCCTTCGTTTCCGAAGCCACCCATACCCATGCCGTTCATGGCATACATACGCATCATATCCTGCATTCTTCTGGCTTCTTCTGACACGGTGATCATGGAAGAAATCTTTTTGTTCTTTAATTTTTCCACTTTTACCGTGATATTCTCTTTCTTTAAGGCTTTTTTGAATACCTTCTGTAATTCTTCTGCCTGTGTCTTCATTTCTTCCTGGGCCTTTTTACTGGTCTTTGCCGTAAAGGAATCGGTCAGATCGGCATCAATACGCATAAATTTCACGCCTTCATTCTTGGACTCCAGTTGGGAAATGAAAGGCTGGTCAATATTATGTGTTAAAACCACGGCATCCATCTTTGCCTGACGGAACATGTTGATATACTGGCTCTGCTGCTGTTCATCCGTTACATAATAGATGACTTTCTCCTTGGTTTCCTCAGCGTCCGCTTCTTCGTTGCTTTCTGCTTCTGCTTCTTCCACGGAATCTGCAATATCTTCTGCCGCGGAATCATTTTCGGAAGATTCCACATCAATCGGTTTTACTTCCAGGCATTCCGGCAAGGTCATATATTTGCCGTCCAGATTCTTAAAGAGGATGTAATCCGTCATCTTTTCGCAGAATTTATCATCTTTTAAGCAGCCGAATTTGATGAACGGGCTGATGTCATCCCAGTATTTTTCATATTCTTCTTTTTCGGTCTTGCACATACCGGAAAGTTTGTCCGCTACTTTCTTTGTGATGTATTCGGAAATCTTCTTTACAAAACCATCGTTCTGCAGTGCACTTCTGGATACATTCAGAGGAAGATCCGGACAATCAATCACACCTTTTAACAGTAACAAAAATTCAGGAATAACTTCCTTGATGTTATCTGCGATAAATACCTGATTGTTGTATAACTTGATCGTTCCTTCAATGGATTCATATTCTGTGTTGATCTTGGGGAAATACAGAATACCTTTCAGATTAAACGGATAATCCATATTCAGGTGGATCCAGAATAATGGCTCCTTATAATCCATGAATACTTTTCGGTAGAAATCTAAATACTCCTCCTTGCTGCATTCACTTGGATGTTTTGTCCAAAGAGGCTGTGTTTCATTTAACAGCTCCGGTCTTTTCTTAATTTTTAATTTAATTTTTTCGTCCTTTTTGTCCGCATCGGGTACAATGGTTTCTACAATCTCATCCGTAGGAAGTTTCTCATCCTCATTAATTGTCTGGGTTTCATCCGTATCCGCCTTGGATAAATAAATCTCCGTAGGCATGAAGGAACAATACTTTTTGATGACTTCTCTTGCTTTATATTCGTTGCAGAATTCCAATACTTCTTCGTTTAGGAATAAAGTAATCTCCGTTCCCACAACATCCCTGTCACCATCTTCCATGGAAAATTCGGTACCACCGTCACATTCCCAGTGAACCGCTTTTGCACCATCTTTATAAGAAAGTGTATCAATGTGAACTTCATCCGCAACCATAAATGCAGAATAAAAACCAAGTCCGAAATGACCTATGATCTGGTCCTCATTTGTCTTGTCCTTATATTTTTCGATAAAGTCCGTTGCTCCGGAAAAAGCGATCTGGTTGATATACTCTTCCACTTCATCCGCTGTCATACCGATACCGTTATCGATAAATTTTAATGTTTTATTCTTAGGATCTGCGATCACCTGAATCTTTGCCTTGTAATCATCCGGCAGTGTATATTCGCCCATCATATCGAGTTTTTTCAATTTTGTGATCGCATCACAACCATTGGAGATCAATTCTCTGTAAAAAATGTCATGATCCGAATACAACCACTTTTTAATGATAGGAAAAATATTTTCGCTGTTAATGGATAAACTGCCCTGTTTCTGTGCCATAAATACATCACTTTCCTTTCTGTCTTATATCTAAATGCAGTTTAATCCTGCTTATTTTAAAAGTCAAGGCAAAACTAGCACTCAACATGGCTGAGTGCTAATAATTCTTTGTAAACCCTTGTATTTACTGGGTTTGCACATTTCTAAAATTTTCATAAACCGTTTCTATATATCGAAGTTTTCGTCTTCAAAGTACTTGTCATAGACATCAAAAAAGTCTCCGGTTTTTACCTTTTCATCATGAATAAAGGTAATCCCGTCCCATAATTCCTGATTCAGATTCTTAACCAGTGAATCCACAAAAGTCTCATATTCTTCCCCAAAGACTTCCTTTTTTCGTTCTTCCACGATCTTTTCTTTATTTTCATCCGTCACTTCCCGGTTAAAGGTGCTGATGCATTTGATGATATGATAACCATAACGTGTCTCCACCACATTGCTGATCTCACCGGTTCCTAAATTAAACGCCGCTTCCTCAAACGAACTCTCCATTTCCCCTTTTCCAAAAGAATAGGTCAGCGTATCATCCTCGCTGTAACGGTCCGCCAGCATATGAAAATCTTCTCCCGCCTTAGCCTTTTGGGCTGCTTCGACTGCCGTTTCGTATGCCAGTTCCTTAGCCTGCGTGGAATACTCCACCTTATTTCCGTTTTCATCCACATTGTAGGTTTTAATCAGAATATGTTCCACCGTAATCGTTCTTGCTTCATCATCACTAATCTCCGGATTAATGTCTTTGATCAGGTAATGATACAATTTGTTGGACAGGGCAAATTCACTGTACAATGAAACAATCGTATTCTCGTTAATCCCCATCTGCTTAATCTCGGTTTCATTCAAAGAATCATAGTATTCTTTTGCTGCACGCTTTACGGTTTCTTCCTCCTGCGCCGAGAGTGTGACTTTATGCTTCTTTGCAAGCAAGGTCATGGCTTTGATCTGCGCCATCCTCGCCAATGCGGTATCTTTTACATTTTCTTCCAAAGACACACCGTCAATCTTAGTTTCCCAGATCCGGCTTCCGTATACATTCTCGTAATGATTCTGGATATTGGTCAGATACACCATAATTTCTGATTTGGAACAGGAGATATCTTCTATGCGAAAGACTTCGTTCTTTCCAAATCCGGTTGTAAGCACCACTCTTTTTTCATCCCCACTTTTCGCGCAACCACTGAATAATAGGGCACCTGTCACGAGTGTCAGTAAAATTTTACAAATATTAATTCTTGATTTCATTTTTATACCACCGTAATAAAACTGCCATTATTTCGTTTTCCGACTATGATCTGATGATCAATCCTCTCCCGCAGTCCTGCCACATGGGAAATCACGCCAACCATCCGGTTTTTGCCCGCCAGTGTCTGAAGCGTTTCACACGCCTGCTCTAAGGATTCTTCATCGAGTGCACCGAATCCCTCATCAATAAAGAGCGTTTCCACTTCCATGCCGCCATTCTGCGCCTGTATGCAGTCACTCATCCCCAGTGCCATGCTCAGCGAAGCCTTAAACGTTTCTCCGCCCGACAAAGTCCTGACCGAACGTTTCCGTCCCGTATAATGATCCATAACTTCTATTTCCAGGTTGTCCTTTCTTCGTCCGTCACGAACCTCTCCGGCTCTAAGCAGTTCATATCTTCCTTCCGTCATATGATGTAAGCGTTTGTTCGCCGCATTTAAGATGCTTTCAAAGTACCCCGAAAGAACATACTGCTCAAACACCAGTCTCCTTGCATTGTTTCCGTTTGCCAGATCATCCAGGTCCTTTACAATACCGTATGTCCTTTTTACTTCCTCGGCTTTTTTTCGGTTTAACGAAATGCCGTCCAGGGCACGTTTTACCTGATCTTGTCTGACATGCATCCGTTCCATGATCCTTCGGCATGTCCTTAACTGCTCCTGTTTTTGTAAAATACTCTCTTGGCAGGGTGCTTCCTCTCTTTTTTCACACCCTTTCAGAATATTTTGCAAGTATTCCTGCATTTTTTGAGCCGCCATAATGGAATCCTCGTATATACGCGCTTCTTTTTCCCACTCCGGCAGGGATTTCAGATAGATGACAGCCTGCTTATAATCCTCTTCTTTCTCAAAACCACATGCTTTTTGTTTTTGTAAAAATGCCGTTTTTGCTTCCGAAATTCCGGCAGTTATTTCCGTCAGTTGTCTCTTTGTTTCCTCGAGAGCCTGTTGCTTTTCTCTCTGCATTGCCTGTATTTCCAGGCTTTTTTGCTGTATCTGTTCAAACTCCGTGCGTGTGTGACTTTTGATGTACCCCAAAGCCGCTTCCGGCATTGCCGCCTCCTTTTGCTGTAATTGTTCCTTTTGCAGAATCAATTCGTGCAATTTTTCCTGCAAATTCTTTTCTTCATTGGTAAGGAGCAATGCCTGTTCATACAACTGCATCTCTTTTTGTCTGCTTTTCTCTGCTTTATGCTTCAACTGCTCTAATTGCTTTTCATCCGGTATTTCTTCTTCCGCATGTGCAATCTTAGGATGATCCACGGAACCGCATACCGGGCAGGGTTCTCCTTCTTTCACCAATTTGGCGGCGATTCCGATCACTGCCCTTTTGTAGCGGATATCCGCCTCTTCATAACGTCTGATGTCTATTGTAGACGTTTCCTGCGCGTCCTCATATGCCGTCCTTGCCCTGTTAAGAGTTTCTTTGCAGTTTTCCTCTTTCTGTGTCCATTCTGCAAGCACTTTATTATTTTCTGTCATCTGCTCAGACAAGGCAAACGCCTCCAGGATCTCTTCCTTTATTCCAAGCGTGCGTTCTAATTTCTTTCCATTTTCTTTAAGTCCGGTCAGTTCTTTTTCCAGATTCTGCCGGCGTTTTTGCGTTTCCTTTTCTGCCTGTTCTTTTTCCAATACCACTTTTTCTTCCAAAGAAAGGACCTGCGCATGCTTCACAATCTCTATCCGGCTCTTTAACGCCTCCATTTGCGGTCGTTTTTTCGCCAATTCTTCCATTGTGCGGGTATTCTGTTCCAGTTCCGCAAAACGTTGATTGATCTGTCCGATCTTTTCCAGTTCCTTTTGCAAAGAAAGCATATCTTCTTCGATCCGATCCGCCTCTTTCTTGCTTTTTTCCAGTTCTTCCTTTCCTTTTTGGACGGTTTCTTCCAGATATTCCGTTACATCACCAAGATCCGGCGTTTGGGTCTCCACCAGTTTTTTCCAGTTTTCATCCTCCAGATCGGGCAATCGCATATCTTCTTCCATTTTATTTTTATAGAGCATATATTCCTGGTACAATGCAGCGGAACGGTTTTTCAGGCGTTGCTGTATCTGTGCATAGATACCCGTCCCAAATAATTCCCGGAAAATGGCGTTCTTTTCCGCAGAAGAAGCAAAGAGCATGCGGGAAAATTCTCCCTGTGCGATCATGGAAATCTGGCGAAACTGCTTTTCATCCATATGCAGCAGTTCTTCTATCTTTGCCGTCACTTCCTGATTCCCGGCAATGATGGTTCCATCCGGCATGGTCAGCACTGCATTTTCTTTTTCTTTTGTAAAAGCATTTTCTCCGCTCTTTCGCTTTTTGGGACGCAGATATTCCGGATTGCGGCTGATATGATAACTCTCCTGTCTATGGCACATATACAGTTCCACATAGGTCTTGGTTTCCACATCCGCAAAATCGCTTCGTACACTCGTCTTTTCACGCACTCCCCCACTCAGCACGCCATACAGTGCATAGGCGATGGCATCAAAAATGGTGGTCTTTCCCGCTCCGGTCTGACCCGTTATCAAAAAAAGACCCGTGTTATTTAATTTATGAAAGTCAACAATGGTTTCCTCTTTATAAGGTCCCCATCCGCATAAGATCAGTTTTTCCGGTTTCATTTAAGTTTTCCATTCTTTTTTACAAAAGTTCCCTTACCACTGCATCCATTACTTCTTTTCGGGCTTCATCCATCGGCTTTTCACGAAGCAGACAGTAAAAATCTTCAAATAAGGCTTCCGGTGTTTTTTGTTTAATTCCCTGCAGCGCAACAAATTCACCCTCAACTTCTTTTTCCTTTTTTTCAAATAAAAGCTGCATGACATTGGGGTATACGCTGCGGAGAGTACCGATCGGATCGATCAGTTCCTCTTCATTGGTAAGCGTAATCTGCAGATAATCCTCTTTATCCAGGTGTTCCGCCATCACAGGTGCGATCAGATCCTCCAATGCCCCTTTCAGTTTGCGCATTCTATGGAGCGGCAGCAAAGGAATCCTCTTAAGTGTGCAGACTCCTTCTCCATCCAGTTCGACCAAAACCACACTTTTTTCCTGTGCACATTCCGAAAAAGAATAAGCAAGAGGTGAACCTGCGTACACCACCGGAGGCTGCGTTGTTTCCTCCTTATACATATTCTGTGGTTTATGGATATGTCCCAGTGCTGTGTAATGAAAGGGTGCAAACAGCGCAGCATCCACCTGGTCCAGCCCGCCCACGGATACCGGTGATTCCGAATCAGACAATTCCGGTTCCTTTCCGGCATTGGTTACAAAATAGTGCGTGATCAGAACCTGTCTTTTGTTCCCATACGCTTCCGGCAACATACGCTCCACTGCCTTTTGGGAAGTATTTTCCCCAAGCAGTGCCGGCTTTACAAACGGCATCAGGGTAAAAACCACGGGACCATAGGCATCCTGCAAAGTGATCTGTTTGCATTTTTCCTCGAATGTTCCGGCAAAACAGACTCCGTTTTCCTCTAAGATTCCATTGGCAAATGAAAGTCTCTCCGGCGAATCGTGATTGCCGCTGATGCAAAGAATCGTCGTGCCGTTTTCATGGAGTGCCTGTATGAACCAGTGAAAAACCGATACGGCTTCTGCGGAAGGTATCGGTCTGTCGTATACATCACCTGCAATGATGAACGCCTGTATATTCTCTTTTTTTACGATGTCAATCATCTGTGTCAGCACATGCTTCTGATCCGGCAGCATACTGAAACCATTCACTACTTTTCCAATATGCAGATCAGCGGTGTGGAGTATCTTCATATGCCGCTTCTCCTTAATTTCACCCGTTATTTTTTGCGTTCGTATTTTACAAAAGCATATGTCGTGTCAAAGTAAACCTGTTCATCACTCTGCGCCGTAATCTCCCATTCCGGATCCTCATCCAGATTGGGGAAATGCGCATCCGCTTCATATGCACGATCGATCTTTGTCATGTGGCAGACATCCGCATACGGAAGCATCTGACGGTATAGCGTCTCACCGCCGATAATATAGACATCCTTTGTATCGTACTTTTTTAACGCTTCCAGTAATTCTTCTATGGAATAGACGATAACAGCACCCTCAGCCTGATAATCCCGGTTCTTGGTCAGGACGATATTGGTGCGGTTGGGAAGCGGTTTCTGATTCGGAAAGGATTCCAGTGTTTTGCGTCCCATTACGACTACTTTTCCCGTTGTTTCCTGACGGAACATCTTCATATCCGCCGGAATGCTGATTAACAATTTGTTTTTATTGCCGATAGCCCAGTTGCTATCCACAGCTGCGATCATGTTCATATCTGTCCTCTTTTCTGCTCCTTAAATAGCGATCGGTATATCTTTGATCTGTTCACCCGTTACATAATTCTCCACAGATACATCATTTCTCGTAAACGCATAAAAATCCTTGATGTCGGGATTCAGGGTAAATGCCGGTGCCTCATACTGTGGTCTGCTGATCAGTTCTTCAATGATGGGAATATGACGGTCATAGATATGGGCATCTGCGATCACATGCACCAGTTCTCCGACATACATATCACAGACCTGTGCCAACATATGTACCAGTACCGAATACTGTACAACATTCCAGTTATTGGCTGCCAAAACATCCTGGGAACGCTGGTTTAAGATCGCATTCAGAGTCAGTTTATCCTCTCCCTTTCTCTGCGTCACATTAAAAGTCATACTGTAAGCACAGGGATAGAGGTTCATTTCATGAAGATCCTGGTGTACATAGATATTGGTCATAATCCTTCGGCTGAACGGATTGTTTTTCAGATCGTAGATCACACGATCCACCTGATCCATCATCCCCTCTTTATAGCGGTGTTTTACACCCAGCTGATAACCATAAGCCTTGCCGATGGAACCGTCCTCATCCGCCCATTCATCCCAGATATGGCTGTGAAGATCCTTGATGTTGTTGGATTTTGCCTGCCAGATCCAGAGCATCTCGTCCGTGGCACTCTTTAGTGCCGTCCTTCTGAGTGTCAGAAGAGGAAATTCTTTTCGCAGATCATAGCGGTTTACCACGCCAAATTTCTTGATCGTGTATGCCGGTGTTCCATCCGGCCATACCGGTCTTACCTTTTCTCCTTCCGTGCTGGTGCCGTTTTCCAAAATATCCCTGCACATATCCACAAAAATGCGGTCTGCCATACTCATAATCGTATCCTCGTTTCCGTAAAGTTAAATTGTATTTTAATAATTTGTTTATTGTTTAGAAAAATCCCGGTTAATAATCCTATTTATTGTAAGGGGAATACATCCTGCTTAGTTATCCCACTTGTCGCAAAGGGAATTGATCTGGTCTGCAAACTTCGCCAGTTCCTTATTCGGTCGTCCCTCACTCTTCTTAATCACACCCAGAAGTCTCTGTCCGGCTGCCAGCAGACGTTCAAATACACCGGAAGTCGTATGGTGTTTCTTCGTTTCGCTGATGCGAACCGGTTCCGCTTCGTAATCAAATGCTCCGGTCAGAAGATCAAACCGGGTGCCGCTGTAGGGTGCATAGGCATCCATATCATACTCATCGATCAAAGTCTGTGCAAAGGTATCCGTTACCGTATCTTCGCCATGCACGATAAATATTTTCTTGGGTTTATGTTCAAATCCGGTAATCCAGTCAATTAAGCCGTTTTTGTCCGCATGACCGCTGATACCTGCCAGTTTTTCAATGCTTGCACGCACTTCGATCTGTTCTCCAAACAGCCGCACTTCCTTTGCATCTTCAAGTAAGTAGCGTCCCAGTGTTCCCACTGCCTGATATCCTACAAACAATACCGTACACTCCGGTCTCCAAAGGTTGTGCTTTAAGTGATGCCGGATACGTCCCGCCTCGCACATACCGGAAGCCGAAATGATAACCTTCGGTGTCATGTCAAAGTTGATCGCTTTGGATTCATCACTGGTAATGCTCAGTCTAAGCCCCGGAAAACGGATCGGATTGATTCCTCTGCGCACCAGTTCCATGGCTTCTTCGTCAAAGCAGGTCAGTTCATTTTCCATAAAGATACCGGTCGCTTCCACTGCAAGCGGACTGTCCACATACACCGGAAAATTGTCAAATCCCTGTATCATATGGTCTTCTTTGATCTTACGGATAAAATATAACATTTCCTGCGTTCTTCCCACTGCAAAAGAAGGAATAACCACATTACCGCCCCTGTTAAAGGTTTCCTGAATGATGCGTGCCAGTTCTGCCACATAATCCGGACGTTCCAAAGAATGAATACGATCGCCGTAGGTGGATTCCATTACCACATAATCAGCCTCCGCAGTCTTTTGCGGATCCTTAATCAGCGGCTGATTCGTATTGCCGATGTCCCCCGAAAAAACGATTTTCCTGCTCTCGCCGTTTTCTGTCATCCACACTTCAATACTGGAAGATCCCAGCAGATGTCCGATATCCGTAAAACGGATCTGAATTCCTTCACAAATATCGATCACCTGACCATACGGGCAGGGAATAATGCTATTAATGGCGCCATCCGCATCTTCCATCTTATACAAAGGCTCTTTTTCTTTGATCTGGGAACTTCTCTTGGCTTTCCGTCCACGCCATTCTGCCTCCTGCATCTGGATATGCGCACAGTCACGCAGCATAATGCTGCACAGATCCGCACTTGCTTCCGTCATGTAGATATTTCCCCGAAAACCTCTTGCATACAATAGCGGCAGGTATCCGGAATGATCCACATGCGCATGTGTCAAAAATACATAATCAATCAAAGGTGCTTCCACCGGCAATGGCACATTTTCAAACAGATTTGTTCCCTGTTCCATACCATAATCCACTAAAATATGCTTCCCGCAGACTTCCAGATAATGGCAGCTTCCCGTAACCTCATGTGCTGCTCCGATAAACTGTAATTTCATAGGCGCACCTCCCATACGTTTCCTTTTTTCTATTATAATACATTTCCCGTAAAATTATATGTATATAATACCATTTTCTGAAGTATCTGTCATATAAAGATTGCGAAATTCGGATTAATTCGCATTATTTTCCTTCATCTTCCCGTCATAATTTGATTGTGAAAATCCGTCACCTCTTTTTGGGCAATTATTTTCCGGCCTCGCACACTTCTTTTTCTACTTCTTAGATGGCAAATCACATACTTGCAAAGGTTTATATGTGATAGGGAATCTATAAGGTGAAAAAGAGTTTCGCTTGCGAAACT
>CAYLSH010000026.1:0-21830 GCA_964386235.1 uncultured Lachnospiraceae bacterium
AAAATTCTGGATAATCAAAGTTTTTGAGGGTTTGCCAATCTAAGAAGCCGGAAAATAAGCGTGCGCGGCCGGAAAATACCAACTGCCGGCATGGAAATCGCAGTGTAGTAGGTAAAAATCGCAGCATGTAGCCGGAAAACAAGCGTGCGTGGCAGAAAAATACCAACTGCCGGCATGAAAAACGCAGTGTAGTAGGTAAATAAGGAAGGACGAAAAGGAAACAGGGTAGATTAGCTCGTACTACATGAACTAACATACCCTGTTATTATTATTGGTTTAGCCCCTCACGACAAACCATTAAACCAGCCCCTCATGAAAGACCCTCACGAAGCACCCTCAAATCAGACCCCCAAAAACCTTGAATACCCAAAATTCGCATTTAAAAGGCAAACAAGTGCTTTTGCCCGATTGAAAAAGCGGGTACATTTCGTTATAATAGGGGAATCGGGAGGGATATTCATGTTACGATTTTACTATGTGATTTTAATATCATTGCCTTGGATTATTTACTATATAGTGATGGCAGAACATTATGTAAGAAACAGGGAACAGTACGATGAGGAACAATGCTACCACCTGGCTAAGAGGCTGGTGACACAATTTCAAAAGAATGCGAGGATTCATACGATTAGTTATGGTAAGGAGCATTTGCCGGAGGATGGCGGATATGTAATGTATTCCAATCATCAGGGCAAATATGATGCCCTGGGGATTATCTCCGTTCATGAAAAACCGTGTTCCGTGGTTATGGACGAAGCAAAGAGCCATATGATCCTGACGGATCAGTTTATGAAATTATTAGAAGGAATCCGGTTAAGCCGCACGGACTATAAACAACAGGTTCAATCAGCAAAGGTGATACAGAATGAGGTACAAAACGGGAAAAAATATATTTATTTCCCGGAGGGAAAATATGAGCATAACGGCAATGCCCTGCAGGAGTTCAGACCGGGAGCGTTTCAGTGTGCCACTAAGGCAAAGGCACCCATCGTACCGGTTGCGATTTACGATTCCCATTTACCTTTTGAGTTCAATTCTTTGCGCAAGATAACGACACAGGTATATTTTCTTCCACCTATTTATTATGAAGAATATGAAGGAAAAACAACCAGAGAAATCAGTGAAATGGTAAAAATGCAGATTGAGGAATGTTTAACATATCTGGAAGAGAAAAGGAGTGCATTAGGGCTGAATCAGGAATTTTACCAGTCATAAAAGGTCTTTTCGTAAAAAGGAGGCATACATGACACAGGAAATCAGAGAATTGACGGATATTATCAGAGAGAGCAATAACATTGTGTTTTTTGGAGGAGCCGGTGTGAGCACCGAATCCAACATACCGGATTTTCGAAGTGCGGATGGATTGTGGAATGAGAAACTGCAGATCAATTTCACACCGGAGCAGTTGGTGTCGCATACTTTTTTTGTGAGATATCCGGAAGAATTTTTTTCATTTTATAAAGAAAAACTGGTGTACCCGGATGCTAAACCGAATGCTGCACACAAGGCTTTGGCGAGATTAGAGGAAATGGGAAAAGTAAAGGCTATTGTGACACAGAATATCGACGGTCTGCATCAGGCTGCTGGATCAAAAGTGGTTTATGAATTGCATGGATCCGTATTACGGAATTACTGCATGGACTGCAATGCTTTTTATGATGAAAGATTCATTCTGGAGTCGGAAGGCATTCCGGTGTGTCCCAAATGTGGCGGCAGGGTGAAACCGGATGTTGTCCTGTATGAAGAAGGACTGGATGATAAAATACTCAGAGGGGCAGTAAGTGCTATTTCCAAGGCGGATACGCTTATTATAGGAGGGACTTCCCTTGTGGTATATCCGGCGGCAGGACTGATCGACTATTTTAATGGAAAGAATCTGATTTTGATCAATAAAAGTGAGACGAGTGCAGACAGAAGGGCGGATCTGGTCATTCATGAAGCGATAGGAGAAGTATTTACGCAGGTCATGCAGAACCTGTGAAAATTCGGGCTTGTATGAGTGGGAGGGTCTTGATAACCGGAACTATCTGAAAGGTGAACTTTACGAATTGGCAGATAGGGAGAGGATTGATTTTATGGATATTCAGGTAGGAAATATTGTAAAATTGAAGAAACAACATCCCTGTGGCAGTTATGAATGGGAAGTGCTTCGGATAGGGGCGGACTTCAGGATTAAATGTACGGGATGCGCACATCAGATTATGATTCCCAGAAAGACTCTGGAAAAGAGTGTAAAAGAGATAAAAACTTCGTAGATAAATAAAAAAACGCTTGCTTTTAGCGAGGCTATGTGGTATTATACCTATCTGTGATATATTCAAATTCCTTGCTCTGCACAGATGCAGGGCCAGAGACCAAAAGGAGGTAACAAGCATGAACAAGTATGAATTAGCCGTTGTTGTCAGTGCGAAAATCGAAGACGAAGAAAGAGCTGCTGTAGTTGAGAAAGTAAAAGCGCTCATCGAAAGATTCGGTGGAAATGTTACAAACGTTGATGAATGGGGTAAGAAGAGATTAGCTTACGAAGTTCAGAAAATGAAAGAAGCATTCTACTATTTCATTCAGTTCGACGCAGAAGCAACAGCTCCGGCAGAGATTGAAAACAGAGTTCGTATTATGGACAACGTTATTCGGTTTTTATGCGTTAGACAGGACGAGGCATAGAAAGAGAGTAGAATATGAATAAAGTAATTCTTATGGGCCGTTTAACAAGAGATCCCGAAGTTCGTTATTCCCAGGGGGACAATGCGATGGCAATCGCAAGATTTTCCCTTGCAGTTGACAGAAGACGTCAGAACAATACAGACGGACAGACTGCTGATTTTATCAACATAGTTGCATTTGGCAGATTGGGAGAGTTTGCGGAGAAATATTTACACAAAGGTACCAAGGTTGCACTTACCGGACGTATTCAGACCGGAAGTTACACCAACAAAGATGGTGTGAAGGTGTATACCACAGACATTATTGCAGATGAAATCGAGTTTGCAGAAAGTAAGAACAGCGCCGGTGGTGACGGGGGTTATACCGGTGGCGAAAGCAGCAGACCCGCAGCACCTGCATCAGCTGGTGATGGCTTCATGAACATTCCGGATGGAATCGATGAAGAGTTACCGTTTAACTAAGTAGTTAGAATAAGATAGGAGGCAGTAACATGGCTTTTGATAAAACAAACAAAGCTGAAGGACCGGCAAGAAAAAGAGTCGGTGGTGGAATGCGCAGAAGAAAAAAAGTTTGTGTATTTTGTGGTAAAGACAATGTAATCGATTACAAGGATACAGCAAAGTTAAAGAGATACGTGTCTGAAAGAGGAAAAATCCTTCCCAGAAGAATCACAGGAAACTGTGCAAGACATCAGAGAGCTCTTACAGTAGCGATCAAGAGAGCAAGACACATCGCACTGATGCCATATACTTGCGAATAGGATGAGCAAGTATATTATACTTAGCGAATAGCAAGTATATTTTACTTAGCGAATAAAATGACGAAGACTCCAATATACTATAGCAATAGTATGTTGGAGTTTTTTTATGAGGAAATCACCGCTTCGCGTAATGATTGGAGTCTTTACCATGGCACTTTTGGGGATTGCCATGGCGAAAGGATATGATGCACATCAGGTAAGCAGTGCCAGGGCACTGAACAGTGAAAACTGGGGACTTGGATTTTCTGTGGAAGGAGAAGCACCCACGGCAAACGAGACACCGGATGAACTGAAAAAATTGGGAGGTTACTATATCGGAGATCAGACGCAAAAGAAAATTTATCTGACTTTTGACTGTGGTTATGAAAATGGACAGATGGAAAAGATTCTGGATGCACTGAAAGAAGCGGATGTAAAGGCGGCATTTTTTTTGGTGGGAAATTATCTGGAGACAGAGCCGGAACTGGTCAAACGGATCGTCGAGGAAGGACATACAATCGGAAATCACACCTATCATCATAAGGATATGTCCGTGATGGGAGAAGAAGAGTTTCGCAAGGAATTGCAGGATCTGGAAGTGAAATTAAAAGAACTGACGGGAAAGGAAAGCGGAATGTATTATCGCCCGCCACAGGGCAAGTACTGTACGAGAAGTCTGCAAATGGCAAAGGATGCGGGATATAAGACGGTTTTCTGGAGTCTTGCCTATGTGGACTGGTATGATGATGACCAGCCGACAAAGGAAGAGGCATTTGAAAAACTGTTAAAAAGAATCCATCCCGGAGCTGTGGTCCTGTTACATAGTACGTCACGTACAAATGGTGAAATACTGCCGGAACTGCTCCGGGAATGGAAGGATATGGGATACACATTTGGTACATTGCAGGAATTAACATCCCTCTAAAATAGTACCATAGTAACCGTTGAGAAAAAAGACTTAAAAATAAATCAAAAGTCACTTTATTGGATATTCCCTTTTGCCGGATTTTATACTAAAATAGGATGTTGTCAGAGTGAGTATACAATAGAGGTGGGTATTATGAAAATTGGTTTTGATAATGAAAAATATTTAAAAATGCAGTCCGAACATATTTTGCAGCGTATCGCAAAATTTGATAATAAGCTGTATCTGGAGTTTGGCGGAAAGTTATTTGATGATTATCATGCCTCCCGTGTCTTGCCGGGATTTATGCCGGATTCCAAATTAAGGATGCTTTTGGAATTAAAGGATCAGGCGGAGATCGTTTTTGTCATCAGCGCAGAAGATATCGAGTCCAATAAGATCCGTGGAGATCTGGGCATTACTTATGACCTGGACGTACTCAGACTGATTGATGCATTCCGTGGAATCGGCTTGTTTGTGGGAAGCGTCTGCATTACCAAATATGCAGGACAGCCGGCTGCGGATCAGTTTCAAAAAAGACTGACAGAACTGGGAATCCGTTCCTACCATCACTATAAGATCGCAGGTTATCCCAGTGACGTCAAAACCATAGTAAGTGATGAGGGATATGGTAAAAATGAATATATTGAAACAACCAGACCCTTAGTCGTAATTACGGCACCGGGACCCGGCAGCGGCAAGATGGCAACCTGTCTGTCCCAGTTATATCACGAATACAAGAGAGGCATTAAGGCAGGATATGCCAAGTTTGAGACATTTCCGATCTGGAATCTGCCGCTAAAACATCCTGTCAATGTGGCATATGAAGCGGCAACGGCGGATTTAAATGATGTCAATATGATAGATCCCTTCCATTTAGAAGCCTACGGAGAGACCACGGTTAACTACAACCGTGATGTGGAGATCTTCCCCGTGCTGAACGCTATGTTTGAGCAGATTTTGGGAGAAAGTCCGTATAAGTCACCGACTGACATGGGTGTCAACATGGCGGGCAATTGTATTGTGGATGACGAAGTGTGCCGGGAAGCTTCCAAACAGGAGATTATACGAAGATATTATCAGGGTGTATGCGACTGCAAGAGAGGTGTCGGCAGTAAGGAAACCCTCAACAAGCTGGAACTGATTATGGGACAGACCGGTCTTCACACAGAGGACCGTGCGGTTGTAAATGCGGCACTGCAAAGAGAAGAAGATACCGGACATCCTGCCATGGCAATCCAATTAGATGACGGAACGGTAGTCACCGGTAAAACAACGGACCTTTTAGGAGCAGCATCGGCAGCGTTATTAAATGTATTAAAGGTGCTTGGCGGAATCGATCATGAACTGCATCTTGTTTCGCCCAAAGCGATTGAACCGATTCAGCGTTTGAAAACGAACTATTTGGGAAGCCGCAATCCCAGACTTCATACGGATGAGATCCTGATTGCTTTATCCACGTCCGCTGCATCCGATGGCAACGCAGAAAAAGCATTGGAGCAGATTCCGAAATTAAAAGGACTGGAGGCACACTCTTCCGTACTTCTTTCATCCGTGGATGAACAGATGTTTAAACGTCTGGGGATTCACCTGACTTGTGAAGGAAAGTATGAAACAGAGAATCGTGTTTATCATAAGAGATAAAGATCACAGTTTTTTCATAGAATTTTAATTGATTTTGCAATATTCCATTACTATAATGAAATAATGATATGAGAGAACGACATACACTTTTACGAGGAGTTTTATGGAAAACAACACAAACTATGAACACAATCCGAATGGCACCCCCAATCAGGGTGGTCCGGGAGGAAACAGACCGAACGGAAACGGCGGCAACCGTCCGGGTGAAAACGGCAATGGCAATATGCCGCCAAGAAGGCAGAATCTGCTCTTTTTGCTGATCGCATCTTTGATCACATTGGTATGCATGAGTTACTTTATGAAATCCATGGATGCGGCAACAACAAGGGAGATTCCGTACAATGAATTTGTTGCCATGCTGGAAGAGGGAAAGGTAGAAAGCGTATACATCACTTCGGAGCGTGTGGAGATTTATCCGACATCCGAAAAAAAGAATACGCATACAACCAATCCGTTCATGCTAATGAACCAGAGCCAGTCCATCACGTATTATACGGGACGTGCGGAAAGCGACGATGCACTGAGTGCAAGGCTGCTTGAGGCGGGCGTGGAGATCAATCCGGAGATACCGGACAATTCAGGACTTTTGATGTCCATTCTGTTAACGTATGTATTACCGATTTTGTTATTATGGTTTTTACTTAGTTTTGCCTATAAAAAAATGGGCCAGGGCGGCGGCATGATGGGTGTCGGCAAGAGCAACGCCAAGGTATATGTCCAGAAAGAAACGGGTGTAACGTTTAAAGATGTTGCCGGAGAGGATGAAGCCAAGGAATCCTTACAGGAAGTGGTGGATTTCCTTCACAATCCGGGTAAATATGTACAGATCGGTGCGAAACTGCCAAAGGGTGCCCTTTTGGTAGGACCTCCCGGAACCGGTAAGACCCTGCTTGCAAAAGCAGTAGCAGGCGAAGCACATGTACCGTTTTTCTCTTTAACAGGATCTGATTTTATTGAGTTATATGTGGGCGTCGGTGCTTCCCGTGTACGGGATCTGTTTAAGGAAGCCAATAAGAATGCGCCCTGTATCATCTTTATTGATGAGATTGATGCCATTGGCCGTAGCAGGGACTCCAAATACGGCGGTGGTAATGAAGAACGTGAACAGACCCTGAATCAGCTGTTATCCGAGATGGATGGTTTTGATTCTGCCAAAGGTATTCTGGTGCTGGGAGCAACCAACAGACCGGAGATCTTAGATAAAGCACTTTTGCGTCCGGGACGTTTTGACAGACGTATCATTGTGGATAAACCCGATTTAAAAGGCCGTGTGGACATTTTAAAAGTACACGCAAAAGATGTTAAGATGGATGAAAGCGTCGATTTTGATGCGATCGCACTGGCAACGAGCGGAGCGGTTGGTTCGGATCTTGCCAATATGATCAATGAGGCGGCGATCAACGCGGTAAAAGAAAAACGTGATTTTGTAAATCAGAAGGATCTCTTTGATGCCGTGGAACAGGTGCTTGTCGGAAAAGAAAAGAAAGACCGCATCATGAGCAAGGAAGAACGCAAGATCGTTTCCTACCATGAAGTCGGGCATGCTCTGATCTCTGCATTACAGAAAAATTCCGAACCGGTACAGAAGATTACCATTGTGCCACGAACAATGGGAGCTCTTGGTTATGTTATGCATGTGCCGGAAGAAGAAAAGTTTTTAAATACCGAAGCCGAATTACGGGATATGTTAGTCAGTCTTTTAGGCGGACGTGCGGCGGAAGAGATTGTATTCGAAACCGTAACCACGGGTGCTTCCAATGATATCGAGAAAGCGACCGATATCGCCAAGAATATGGTTACGCAGTACGGTATGAGCAAGAAATTCGGTCTGATCGGCTTAGCAACCGTGGAAAGCAAGTATTTGAGCGGTCAGGCATCTTTAAACTGCGCAGAGGCCACGGCAGCAGCCATTGATGAAGAGGTCATGAAGATGCTTGCGGAAAGTTATGAAAAAGCAAAAGAAATGCTTTCCGAAAACCGTGAAGTGATGGACAAGATCGCAGAATTCCTGATCGAAAAAGAAACCATTACGGGTAAGGAATTCATGAAGATATTCCGTGAATTGAAAGGCATTCCGGAACCGGAAGAAGAGAAAACCGAATCCGAAAAAACGCAAGAAGAGAAATTCGAATCTGAGAAACCGGAGGCAGAAACTTCTGAAGCAGAGAAAGAAGTTTCCAAACCGGAGGCAGAAACTTCCGAAGCGGAGAAAGAAGTTTCCGAACCGGAAGAAGCGGTAAAGACGGAAAATGCAGAAACAGAAGAGATGATAAATGGCAGCG
This sequence comes from uncultured Lachnospiraceae bacterium, assembly GCA_964386235.1. Taxonomy (GTDB): domain Bacteria; phylum Bacillota; class Clostridia; order Lachnospirales; family Lachnospiraceae; genus RGIG8767. The sequence goes on from CAYLSH010000026.1 coordinate 8,234, forward strand.
AGGCAATGGATCAGGAAGAGGGATCCGGCGTATAGTAAGAAGGAGAAAGTAAGCGGCGATATGGTTTTGGGCTATACCGTCGCTTTCTGTGATATGGATGGAAGAATTATTTCTGATACAGGACGAATTGAAAAAAGTGCCGACACGTCCCGGCGTCTATATCATGCGGGATAAAAACGATGGTATCTTATACGTGGGTAAGGCGATCAATCTGCGAAACCGTCTGCGTTCCTATTTTCGTGCCAATATCGGAAGAGGACCATGGATTGACAGGATGGTCAGCCTGATTGCAAGGTTTGAATACATCGTGACGGATTCGGAACTGGAAGCACTGGTTCTGGAAAACAACCTGATCAAGGAACATCGACCCAAGTACAACACCATGCTTGTGGATGATAAAACCTATCCCTATATCAAGGTGACGGTGGGAGAAGAATACCCAAGGGTTTTATTTTCCAGAGAAATGAAAAAGGATAAGGCAAAGTATTTCGGACCCTATACGAGCGCGGCAGCGGTAAAAGATACGATCGAACTGATCAACAAACTCTATTTTTTAAGAACCTGCAACCGGGTTTTACCGCGCGATATGCATGCGGACAGACCCTGTTTGAATTATCACATCCATCAGTGCAAGGCACCCTGTCAAGGCTGTATTTCCAAGGAAGAATATGCATTGCAGGTGGAGGATGCGCTGGATTTTCTTGGGGGCAATTATAACAAGATCCTAAAAAGTCTGGAAACACAGATGCAGGAAGCTGCCGAAAATATGGAATACGAAGAGGCTGCCAGGATCCGGGATCTGTATAACAGCGTCAGGCAGGTTTCCCAGAAACAGAAGATCACGGACAGTGAAGGTGAGGACCGGGATATTGTGGCACTGGCTGCTGAGGGCGGCGATGCGGTTGTACAGGTATTTTTTGTGCGTGGCGGAAGGCTGATCGGCAGAGAACATTTTTACATGAAAAATGTGGAAGGACAGGAAAATGGCGAGATCATTTCCAGTTTTTTAAAACAGTTTTATGCCGGAACGCCTTTTATACCCAAAGAGATCATGTTACAGGAGGAGATCGAGGACTGTGAGGTTATAGAGGAGTGGCTTTCCGGAAAAAGGTCTCAGAAAATGTATATCAAAATCCCCAAGAAGGGAACCAAGAACAAATTAGTAGAATTGGCCGCCCAAAATGCACAATTAGTCTTAAAACAGGATAAGGACCGAATTAAAAGAGAAGAGGGCCGTACGATCGGTGCCATGAAAGAAATCGCTTCCCTGATCGGACTATCCCATGTGACGAGGGTGGAAGCGTTTGATATCTCCAATACGAGCGGTTTTGAGAACGTCGGTTCCATGGTGGTATATGAAAACGGAAAACCAAAAAGGAGCGATTATCGGAAGTTCCGTATGAAAACGGTCAGCGGACCGGACGATTATGCCTGCATGAAAGAAGTGCTGACCAGACGTTTTACGCATGGTCTGGAAGAAGCAAAACAATTGTCAGATAAAAAAATGGAAAAGGAATTTGGCAGTTTTACCCGTTTCCCGGATCTGCTTTTGATGGACGGCGGAAAGGGACAGGTCAATATTGCAAACGAAGTCCTGGACGAATTGCATTTGTCCATCCCCGTCTGCGGTATGGTCAAGGACGACCATCACAGAACAAGAGGATTGTATTATCAGAATAAGGAGATTGAGATTGATACGCATTCCGAAGGGTTCAAACTCATCACCCGTATTCAGGATGAGGCACACCGTTTTGCCATTGAATATCATCGTTCCCTGCGAAGCAAGGAACAGGTGCATTCGGTACTGGATGAGATTCCGGGCGTGGGACCTTCGAGAAGAAAAGCCCTGATGAAGCAATTTGAGAGTATCGATGCCATAAAAGAAGCGGATGCATGGCTCCTTCACACAAAGGCGGGAATTCCTCTTCATATTGCAGAAGAAATCTATTCTTTTTTTCATGGTTCTGTGGTAGAATGACATTGTGTATGTGCCAGGTGTCACTGACCTTATGAAGTGACGGTTTGGACGGATCAAGGGTGCGGATGTGAATGACGTCCGACACGGAAAGGATATGGAATGGCAAGTATTAGTTTATTAAAGATCATTGAGAAAATGAAACTCGACAATCTGACTCCGGAGATCAATCTGAACGGAATCCGGATCAACCAGCCCGATATCAACCGTCCGGCATTACAGCTGGCGGGGTATTTCGAACATTATGAAGCATCGCGTCTGCAGATTATCGGATTTGTAGAATATACTTATATGGAAAGTCTTTCCGTAAAAAGAAAAGAAGAAATTTACAGTAAACTTCTTTCCTATCCGATTCCCTGTATTGTGTTTTGCCGTGAACTGCATCCGGATGATCTGTTCAAAAAAATTGCGATCGAAAAAGGGGTTCCGCTTTTGATGACAAAGAGAGCAACTTCGGCGTTTACAGCAGAGATCATCCGTTGGCTGAATGTACAGTTGGCACCCTGTATTTCCGTACATGGTGTACTGGTTGATGTATATGGCGAAGGCGTTCTGATCACGGGTGAAAGCGGCATTGGTAAATCAGAGGCTGCCCTGGAACTGGTAAGGCGCGGTCACCGACTGGTAACGGATGACGTTGTGGAGATCCGAAAGGTAAGTGATGAGACCCTTCTTGGTTCGGCACCGAGTATCACAAAGCATTTCATAGAGATGCGTGGCGTGGGTATCATTGATATCAAAAACCTTTACGGTGTTGCCAATGTCAAGGAGACACAGGGTATTGACCTGGTTATTCATTTAGAGGACTGGAGTAAGGATAAAGAATACGACAGACTCGGACTGGAAGAAGAATACACAGAATACCTTGGCAATAAGGTGGTATGCCACAATATTCCGGTTCGTCCGGGACGTAACCTGTCCGTCATCTGTGAGACGGCAGCGATTAACCATCGTCAGAAAAAGATGGGATACAATGCGGCGCAGGAATTATATAAACGTGTACAGGAATCTCTTTCCAAAAAAAGAGATGACGAAGATGAAGAATAAGAAAGAGGGAGAAACAGGATGAGTAAAATTGTATTTGGTGTAGACGTTGGAGGAACAACTGTCAAATTAGGATTGTTTGATACAGAAGGAAAAGTATTGGATAAATGGGAGATCCCGACCAGAACAGAGGATAAAGGATCACATATCATAGAAGATATTGCTGGCAGTATCCTGGTAAAAATGAAACAGGAAAATATCAGCAAAGAGGATGTAATGGGCGTTGGTATGGGTGTTCCCGGACCGGTAAAAGCAGATGGAACGGTAGTAAAAGCAGTTAATCTTGGTTGGGATGTATTTAATCCCAACAACGAACTGAGCGAACTTCTGGGCGTTGCGGTAAAAACAGGTAATGATGCGAATGTTGCGGCTCTTGGCGAGATGTGGAAGGGCGGCGGACAGGGCTACCGCGACATGGTTGCCGTTACACTGGGAACCGGTGTTGGCGGCGGCGTTATCTTAGACGGCCATATTTTATGCGGATCCACGGGTGCCGGCGGAGAGATCGGACATATCCATTTAGAGGATAATGAAGAAGATGCCTGCGGATGTCAGAACCACGGTTGTTTAGAGCAGTATGCTTCCGCAACCGGTATTGTCAGACTGGCAAAGAAGAAACTGACGGCAACAAGCAAAGAAAGTATCCTTCGTAACGGAGAAGTAACGGCAAAGAGCGTATGGGATGCCGTAAAAGAAGATGATGAACTGGCAATCGAAGTAGCAGAACTTTACGGAGAGTATCTTGGTAAAGGTCTTGCGGCTGTTGCAGGTGTAGTCAATCCCGAGATCTTTGTTATCGGTGGCGGTGTTTCCAAAGCAGGACGTGTCGTAATCGATTACATGGAGCCGTACTTTAAGAAATATGTTTTCCATGGCGCTGCAAAAGCCAAATTTGCACTGGCAAAACTGGGCAATGATGCAGGCATTTACGGGGCTGCCAAAATGATTTTGGATGAAGTGAAATAGGTATATTTGGATAGAGCTTGTCATACAGTGTAAGGTAAGGAATCCGAAATGCAGCAGACAGGTAGAGATATGATAGAAACAAATATTTTAAAAGAAATAGAAGCATTTGCACAAAAAGGGGCTCTTGTATATGATGAGCCTCTTTGTAATCATACTACTTTCAGGGTAGGAGGAAAAGCAGATGCTTTTCTTTCTGCCAATTCAAAGGAAACATTGCTTAGGGCAATAAAGGTGTGCCATGAAAATCAAGTGCCCTACTATGTTTTGGGAAATGGGAGCAATGTTCTGGTTTCCGATAAGGGGTACCGCGGATTGATCATTTCCATCGGAAGGGAAATGGCACGGATGGAATGTAACGAAAACCTGATTACGGTACAGGCAGGAGCCATGCTCAGTTCGGTTGCCCGGATGGCAGCAAAGAACGAACTGACCGGCATGGAATTTGCCTCCGGTATTCCGGGAAGCATCGGAGGAGCGATCGTGATGAATGCGGGCGCCTACGATGGCGAGATGAAACAGATTGTAGACACGGTGGAGATTTTGGAAAAGGACGGACGGATACGTGTTTTTTCAGCCGATGAGATGGAATTCGGATACCGGACAAGCCGTATCAAAACCAAAGGGGGCATCGTACTGTCGGTTACCCTGCGCCTTATGAAGGGCAATAAAGAGGCAATCCTTGGCAAAATGAATGAACTGGCGGGTAAGAGACGTGAAAAGCAACCGCTGGAATATCCCAGTGCCGGATCTACCTTTAAACGACCGGAAGGATATTTTGCCGGAAAACTGATTATGGATGCAGGACTGCGCGGCTACACGGTTGGCGGTGCGCAGGTATCCGAGAAACACTGTGGTTTTGTAATTAACAAAGACGGAGCAACGGGCAAGGACATTTACACCCTGATTGGGGATGTACAGAAAAAAGTAAAAGAAGCATCCGGCATTGTGCTGGAGCCGGAAGTGATATTTTTAGGAGACTTTGGATGAGATTTGTAATTGTGACCGGAATGAGCGGTGGCGGCAAAAATACGGCATTAAAATTATTAGAGGACATGGGATTTTATTGTGTGGACAATCTCCCGGTTCCGCTGATCGAGAAATTTATAGAACTGGTGGAAACACCCAATGCCGAGATCCAGAAAGTGGCACTGGGGCTGGACGTCCGTACGGATCAGAAATTCGATGAGACCAATAAGAGTTTGCAACAGCTGCGCGAAAAAGGGTACCATTTTGAGATCCTCTTTATGGATGCCGGTGATGCCACGCTGATCAAACGTTATAAAGAAAGCAGAAGAATGCATCCTTTTGCAGAGGAAAAAGGCGGCAGACTCGAAGACGGGATCAATAAGGAACGAAAAGTCCTTCAGATGATCAAGGAAAGAGCGGATTACATTATTGACTCCTCCACCCTGTTAACAAGGGAGTTAAAAGAAGAATTGAACCGTATTTTCCTTGGCAATGAAGAGTTTAACAATCTGATGGTTAACATAATGTCATTCGGATTCAAGAATGGGATTCCGCAGGATGCCGATCTTGTGTTTGATGTGCGCTTCCTTCCCAATCCCTATTATCTGGATGAATTGAAGCATCTGACCGGAAATGATAAACCGGTGCAGGATTATGTTATGAAGAGCGAAGAAGCCGGCATATTTTTACAGAAACTACAGGACATGCTGGAATTTCTGCTTCCCGGTTATATTAAGGAAGGAAAAAACCAGTTAGTGGTGGCGATTGGCTGCACGGGCGGTCAGCATCGTTCCGTTACCCTTGCAAACGAGTTATACCATCGCATGTACAACAAGGGAAACTATGGATTACACATTCGCCATAGAGATGTAAAAGAAAGGCGTGAGTAAAAATGTCTTTTTCGGGAAAAGTAAAAGAGGAACTGGCATCCCATGTCAGCGCAGCGCGACATTGCCAGATCGCGGAACTGGCGGCAATTCTTCAGTTTTGCGGCAGAATCAGGCGCGGTGACAGTGGGGAAATGCTGCTTTGTTTTGAGACGGAAAACGAAGTGGTAGAGAAAAAATGCTTTACTTTATTAAGGAAAACATTTAATATAGAGACATCGGTCTGGAAAAGTGACGAAAAAAATGCCGAAAAATTGGAACATATGTCCATTGCCATATCCGATCCGGATGTAGTATGGAATATATTCCGGGCATTGAAACTGATCGGTGAGAACGGGATTTTCATTGGGCTGGAAGAACCGGTCAATCCTGTATTGATTAAGAATGCCTGTTGCAGACGTGCCTATCTGCGCGGTGCTTTTTTATGCGCAGGCTCCATGAGTGACCCGGCAAAGGGTTATCACCTGGAGCTGGTGACGGATAATGAGCGTAAGGCTTTTCAGATCCAGACGCTGATACGCGAATTTGAACTGGATGCAAAGGTGATACGAAGGAAAAAATATTTTGTCGTATACCTGAAAGAAGGTTCTAACATTGTTGATTTTTTAAATATATGCGAAGCACATGTTTCCCTGATGCAGTTTGAAAATGAACGCATCGTAAAGGAAATGCGCAACTCCATCAACCGACGTGTAAATTGTGAAACGGCAAATATCAGCAAAACAGTGAATGCGGCGGCAAAACAGATATCCGACATTGAAAAGATACGCGATCACTATGGGTTTGCAAACCTGCCGGACAATCTGTGTGAGATGGCGATGGTGCGAATGGAATATCCCGATGCCAGCTTAAAAGAGTTAGGGCAGTACCTGACTCCGCCGGTGGGCAAGAGTGGAGTTAATCATAGATTAAGAAAATTGAGCGAAATCGCAGAAGAGATAGGATAGCGGATATAGTAAAAAGGAGGAGATATTATGATCAGCAAAGAAATCACGATCCGTCTTGAGAATGGATTAGAGGCACGACCGGTAGCTATGTTGGTTCAGGTTGCCAGCCAGTTTGACAGTTCCATTTATTTAGAAGCAGGGGACAAAAAGGTAAATGCCAAGAGCATTATGGGCATGATGAGCCTTGGACTGGATACAGGAGAAAAAGTAAAAGCTGTAATAGAAGGCAGTGATGAAGAAGCTGCATTAGAGGGCATTGAAAAATACCTGAGCGGCAAATAGAGGAAAAGAAACTTACAAAGAAACAGAAAATTCGTATTTTCTGTTTCTTTTTTTGAATACATGGGGTATAATGGGTACGAAAAAATTTGTTTATCAAATAAATGGAGGAAAATGTTATGTTAGTTTCAGCAACAGAAATGCTTCAAAAAGCAAAAGCTGGCCATTATGCAGTTGGACAGTTCAACATCAATAACTTAGAGTGGACAAAAGCCATCTTACTGACAGCTCAGGAAAACAACTCTCCGGTAATCTTAGGTGTATCCGAAGGTGCCGGCAAATACATGGGCGGATATGATGTAGTAGTAGGAATGGTTAATGGTCTGATCAAAGATCAGAACATCACAGTTCCGGTTGCTCTTCACTTAGATCATGGTTCATATGAACACTGCTACAAATGCATCGAAGCAGGTTTCTCATCTGTAATGTTCGATGGTTCTCATTACCCAATCGACGAAAACGTTGAGAAAACAAAAGAAATCGTTGCAGCAGCACACGCTAAGGGAATCTCTGTAGAAGCAGAAGTTGGTTCCATCGGTGGTGAAGAAGACGGTGTTGTAGGTATGGGCGAATGCGCAGATCCTAACGAATGTAAGGCTATCGCTGACTTAGGAATCGATTTCCTTGCAGCAGGTATCGGTAACATTCATGGTAAATATCCTGCAAACTGGAAGGGATTATCTTTTGAAACTCTGGATGCTATCCAGCAGTTAACAGGAGACATGCCGTTAGTACTTCACGGTGGTACAGGTATCCCTACAGAAATGATCCAGAAAGCAATCTCTTTAGGTGTTGCTAAGATCAACGTAAATACAGAATGCCAGTTATCATTTGCAGCTGCTACACGTAAATACATCGAAGCAGGCAAAGATCAGGAAGGCAAAGGATACGATCCTCGTAAGCTTCTTGCTCCCGGTTTTGATGCAATCAAAGCAACTGTAAAAGAAAAAATGGAGATCTTCGGTTCTATCAACAAAGCTTAATGAATGCTGAACCGGATCACACAATAATTTAGTATGAAAATCGAAATACCACGTATATTTTATAGTATCAGTATACGTGGTATTTTTTTGAAAAGAAAGGATGAATGAATATGGCACAGAATCCAGTTGTTACTATTACAATGGAAAACGGAGATGTGATCAAAGCAGAACTGTATCCGGAGATTGCACCGGTTTCCGTAAACAATTTTATTTCTTTAATTCAGAAAAAATATTACGATGGTCTGATTTTCCATCGTGTAATCAAAGGGTTTATGATCCAGGGAGGATGCCCCGACGGAACAGGAATGGGAGGTCCGGGTTATTGTATCAAGGGAGAGTTTGCACAGAATGGGTTTGCCAATGATCTGAAACATACGGAAGGGGTACTTTCCATGGCAAGAGCCATGCATCCGGATTCCGCAGGATCCCAGTTCTTTATCATGCATAAAACATCACCGCATTTGGACGGTGCATACGCCGCATTTGGTAAGGTAACAGAAGGTATGGATGTGGTCAATAAGATCGCGGAAACCCAGACGGATTACTCCGATCGTCCGGTAGAAACACAGCGTATCCGGTCCATGACAGTGGACACCTTCGGAGTGGATTATCCGGAACCGGAGAAAATGTAATACCTTTTATGAATTACCTGAAATTCATTTTTTGTTCACATTTAATTTAAAAAAATTTCACGACATGAACATTTTTTATCCATTTTTGTTGCGTATACTTTCAATATAAGATAAAGACAGATTCAAGTGTTAATAATAACTTTTTCATAATAAATGCCAAGCAAACAGAGTTTGCTTGGCATCCTCCCTTTTATGGGCATTTCCATTCAAAACCAAGTCGTTTTTCTATTTCTTTTTCCCGAAAATAGGTATCGTAAAAAAGAAAAAAATCCGTTAAGATAAAGAAGTAAAAAAGAATGAAGTTTGAGAGAAGAACATATGCTGAAAAAGATTATACTATGTTTAAGGGATTCCTATAAAGATACTCTGATCCATACAAAAGAATTGGCGTCATTTGCAGAAGAAATGGAGAAACATGGGACAATAGCGGCAATCGAAAATGCCGGGGACACAGTCAGTCAGGATGCACTTTATATATCCGATGATGCGGATATGCTATCCTTTTTGCAAAACAGGGGATGTTATACGGTGGCTTTGTACCATGAAGGAAGCAGCGGACTTTTGGGCGGCACACAATATGCGCTGGAAGGGCTTAAAGATGCGGACTGGGAATACTTATATAAAGTATACCAGCGTTTTGCACACATTCCATGGGATATTACACAGACAAAAAGATGCAGCATCCGGGAAATGGGTGAAGAGGATGTGGATGCCTTATACAAACTCTACGAAGATCCACAGATAACCCGATTTACGGAAGGCTTATTTGAACACAAAGAACAGGAAAAACAATACATCCGCGATTACATCAAAAATGTGTATGAATACTATGGTTTTGGCACTTGGCTGATTCACAGAAAAGAGGACGGGCAGCTGATCGGAAGGGCGGGATTTAATTATCGTCCGGGATTTGAAGAAGTGGAACTGGGATTTGTGATCGGGGTACCCTATCAGAAGAACGGCTATGCATATGAAGTATGCAGACATCTGCTTGATCTTGGGAAAAATGCATACGAATTTGATAAAGTACAGGCACTTGTGAAAGCAGAAAATGAAGCATCCATACGGCTTCTTACCGGACTTGGTTTTTCCTGCATTGAAAAAACAAACCAGAAAGGGGAAGAATATATGAGATATGTGAGATCTCTCTGATATCTTGCAATATCCGTAAATTCGACTTATAATTCCAACATGGATAAAACCCCGGTGTGGGGTCGCGATGGATAATAGGAAAACAGGATATAGAAATGGGCAATAATAAAAAAGGTGGATTTATCATGCAGGCGGGGATCCTGGCAGCAGCCGGCATCATCGTCAGAGTGATTGGAATTTTATACAGAAGCCCGCTGGTTGCAATTATAGGGGATGAGGGAAATGGCTATTACAATACGGCATATTCCATTTACACGATCATCCTTTTAGTATCTTCTTACAGCATCCCCTCGGCTCTTTCCAAAGTGATGGCGGAGCGGCTTGCCAAAAGAGAGTACAGGAACACGCAGAAAATATTTCACTGTGCTTTTCTGTATGTAATTGCGGTGGGTGGCATAGGCAGTGTGATCTGTTTTACCTGCGCGGATATTTTTGTGGGACATAATTCGGCAGCCGTGTTGCGGATTTTTGCGCCTACGATTTTTCTCTCGGGACTTCTTGGCGTGTTGCGCGGTTATTTCCAGGCGCACAGAACGATGCTTCAGACATCCCTTTCCCAGATACTGGAACAGATATTTAACGCAGTGATCAGTATTTTGGCGGCGCATCTTCTGATGCGGGCGGTAGCAGACAGCGACACTACGACACAGGCGATTTACGGAGCGGCGGGAAGCGCACTGGGAACCGGTATCGGTGTTTTGATTGCGCTGATTTTTATGTGGCTGATTTACCGGCTCAACCGTCCATCCGTGTTAAAAAGAGTAAACCGTGACAAAACAAGGGAAGAACTTTCCTATGGGCAGGTGTTTGGCATTATTATCGGTATGGTTACGCCGGTTATTTTAAGCACCTGTATTTACAATCTGAGCACGGTGTCGAATCTGAAATTTTATCAGGAACTGACACAGATATTTAAAGGATACAGCGAAGTGCAGGCGACGACCAGTTATGGTCTGTATTCCGGCAAAGCCATGCAGATCATCAATATTCCGGTGGCAATCGCTTCTTCCATGTCGGCAGCGATCATCCCTACGATTGCACGGACATACGAAGTGCACGCAAGGGAAGAGACCAATTATAAAATAGCACAGGCGATCAAAGTCACGATGCTGATCTCCATTCCCTGTGCGGTGGGACTTTTTGTACTGGCAAAGCCGGTTGTTCTGCTTTTGTATCCGCAAAAAGCAACGGTGGATACGGTGGCGGCACTGATCCGGGTGATGGCAGCAGCAGTGGTTTTCTATGCATTATCCACCCTGACTAATGCCGTATTGCAGGGGACGGGAAAGGTTAATAAACCGGTGGTACATGCATTTGTTTCCCTGATTGCACAGACAGCGGTGCTGATTCCGTTGCTTTTGTATACTTCCCTTGATCTGTATGCACTGTGCATTGCAACCCTGGTATACTCCTTCCTGATGTGTGTGATGAATGGTATTTCCATTAAAAAGCACCTTAGTTACCGCCAGGAAGTGATGCGTACTTTTGTATTGCCATTCTTCTCAGCCTTCTGGATGGGAGTTGCAGCGATAGCGGTTTATTATGGACTTAAAAAGATACTGGAACTGGCTGGAATGGTACAATCCGAGGTGATCCGGAACGTTATTTGTCTGGTACCGGGTCTGTTGGTCGCCGTTCTGGTGTATTTTGCACTGGTGATCAAATCGGGTGCGATTAACAAAAAAGAATTAAAATCCATGCCAAAAGGTCATTTATTGCTAAGGATCGCGCAAAAACTGCATTTAATCCGATAAAAATAAGTGGATTTTTTTCGTGTATAGTTGTACAATAATATGATGTAATGACTTCGTTTGGGGAGAATACAAATATGCGAAAGAAAATGCTGGGAGTATTATCCCTGTCCTGCGCACTGTTGTTAGCAGCATGTGCACCGCAGACAGACACTCCCGACCAGGATATAGAAGAGACCAACTCACAGGAAGCGTCAGAAGAAGAGGAGGCGACTACCGTCAGTACTCTGACAGGACTTCCTGTTACGGAACGAATAAAGAATCAGAGACCGCTTGCGGTTATGCTCAACAATATCAAAGAAGGCTGCCCGCAGTCCGGTACGGAAGAGGCGGCGATTATCTACGAAGTTCCGGTGGAAGGACGTATTACCCGTCTGATGGGGATTTTTGAAGATTACAATAGTGTAGAAAAGATCGGTTCCATCCGAAGCAGCCGTGATTATTTTGTGTATTTTGCCATGGAATATGATGCATTGTATGCACACTTTGGACAGGCAACGCCTTATGTGGGTGATCTGCTCAATTCGGATCGTGTGGACAACATCAGTGGTGCGGTATCAGGTATCGATAAGCCGGCGGCACATTCCTTTTATCGTACATCCGACCGCAAGGCACCGCACAATGTTTACATTGACAAAGAAGGACTTGTACAGGATATTGAGAAGTTTGGATATCGTACCGAACATGATGATTCCTACGTTGAGAAATTTATTTTTGCGGAAAACGGAACGGACAGCCTGTATGCATCCAAAGCAGATGCCGGTGTTTTATATCCGGGCGGCAAAGAAACGGATGCAGCCAATGGTTTTTCCAGAGTACAGGCAAGATTTGAGTATAATGAAGAAGATCAGTTGTACTACCGTTATCAGTACGGGGACAAGCATATCGATGAAGTAACCGGCAATCAGCTTGCGGTAACCAATGTTATTTTCCAGTATTGTCATGGAGAAGTCAGGGATGATGATGATTACCTTGCGTTTGGCTGCCATGGAGATAATGGTTACAAGGTACAGGTATTTACGGGCGGCAAGATGATAGAAGGTACCTGGAGCCGTATTTACGACAATACACCGGCTCAGTATGTGGATCAGAACGGAGATCCTATTCAGTTAAATCCCGGCAAGACATGGATTTGCATTATCTGGGACGAATATGGTTCAGACGTAGTGATTGAATAGAGAGAGAGACAACATGAAAGCATTTTGGAATAGTTTTTTGATGGCATTTTCTACGTATTCCATCAGTCCCAAGACAAAGATGGAACGAAACAAAGAAAATACAACGTACATTCTGTTATTTATACCGTTGATCGGGGCGATCATAGGAGCAGTAATAAGCGGATGGGCAGTTGCATATCCTTATTTATGTAATTATCAGATTCTTCCGGCAGTGATCTGTGCGGTGTTGCCGAGTATCTTATCCGCAGGTTCCCATCTGGATGGATTTTTCAGAACGGTGGATGCGATGTGTTCCCACCAGCCGAGGGAAAAGAAACTTCAGATTTTAGAGGATTCCCATGGCGGATATTTTGCGATCATCGTGTGCGTGTGCTACTTTATGATTGCGATCGGCATCTGGAGTGAGATGCCGGTGGATGGATTGTTTGTACTTGCTTATGGGTTTGTGATTTCCAGAGCATTATACGGATTTTCCATTCTGACTTCCAAACACGCAAAAGAAAGCAAATGTTCGGTGTATCTGCCGGGTGGACTGCTAAAAACGGTTCAGGTTCTGATCATGTTAGTGTATGTGGTTATCTGTGCGATGTCGATGCTTCATCTGAACCGTGAAGTGGGAATTGCCTGCCTTTTGGGAGCAGCGGTTTCCTTTGTATACTACATAATCGTATCCTACAAAGAATTTGGTGGCGTGACAGAAGACAGTGCCGGTTTCTTTGTACAGATCTGCGAGGTTGCGATGCCACTGGCAGCACTGATTGCGTATAAACGCTGGTGGTAATCTGAAACACTTCGTGTTTCAGATAGAAGTTTGCACAGGGTGCAAACTTCCCAGGG
>CAYLSH010000027.1:0-21818 GCA_964386235.1 uncultured Lachnospiraceae bacterium
TCTGAAGGTGTTCTTTTGTTTCATCAATGAAAATCTCTAAATACTGGCTAACATCCATATCACTTTACCCCCACGTGTAAAATTATTTCCTGTGCGACCATGGAAAGCGGTACTGTCTCATCTGACAATCCTGCCTTTACAACACTCTTAGGCATTCCATATACCACACAACTTTCTTCATCCTGTGTAATGACAAATGTCTTTTTCTTTTGCTTCAGATGTTCGATTCCTTCCATTCCGTCCGCACCCATACCGGTCAGCACGACACATACCACTTCATCGTAATCACTGTCTGCCAGCGATTCATACATGTAGTTGGCGCAGGGCTTTACGCCCTCTCTGTTTGGTTCATCCGTATAATGGACCACTGTGTCCGTCCCTTTTTTAACGAGATTGAAATGCATACCGCTTCGTGCGATGTAGACACAACCGTTTTTTAACACTTCTCCTTCAGCCGCTTCCACGACCGTGATCTTGCTTAGGTGATTTAGTCTGGCTGCAAGTGATTCGGTAAAACCAACCGGCATATGCTGTACTAACACCATCGGTGCCTTCATATCCTGCGGAAGGTTCGGTATCACATTCTGAAGTGCTCTGGGACCACCGGTGGAACATGCCAGTGCAACAATTCTGTTTCCTGCAATCTTCTGGGAACTCTTTCTGACCAGACGTTCAATCGTCGATGCCGCTTTTGCCGTCTCACGATCCGTCTTGGCACTGGTCTCAATGATCTTGGCACTGCAGACCGCATCCAGAAGGGAAAGGAAATTGGAAATGAATGAATCATCCTTACACCGATATGCCCAATCCGGCTTGTGGATAAAATCAAGTGCTCCCAATTCCAATGCATCCATGGTAATCCTGGCACCCTGTGTCGTAACGGTACTCGCCATCAGAATATGCGGGCGAATTCCTCGTTTCTTTAACTCTTTTAGCAGTTCGATGCCGTCCATCTTAGGCATATTCACGTCTAAAACAACTGCATCGTATGTCTTCTCCAAAAGCAGTTCAAGAGCAGATTCTCCGTTACTTGCTTCATCCACCACCTTGAATCTATCATCTGAATTGATTATATCACAGAGGACCCTTCTCATGAGTGCAGAGTCATCAACTACTAGAATTTTTTTCATATTAATGAGTCCCTTTTAACTTTCTGGTTTTTACGCTCTTCTTCGAAAATATAACGAATGATCTCTTCCCTTGTCTGTTTGGGAATATTGGCATACTGGACCCGGTGCTCATAATATCCGGCACGGTTTTCCACTTTTTTCACATCCAAAACCCATCCGTTTATTTCGTATTCTTTCCATTCGCCATTCCGGCAAAGTTTAAACTTGCAGCGGACAATACTGTCTCTTTCGTATTTCTGAACCGTTACAAAACGAAGACCTCCTCCACTGATATCCACCAAAATACTCTGATCAAAAGCAACCGGTTCTTCTACCTGTTCCTGTATTTTGTCCGGTGCCTTATTTTCTTCTTCCGTCAATGTTCTTGTTTCCATATCCATTGCACAGGTATGACGGTAGAATTCTCTTCTCTGGTACTTCTTAAGACTGGTCGTCAGTTCCATCACCAGAATAAATACATTATTGCTCTTATACCGGTCCACGATCTTTGCCATGCATTCATATAATCCATGTTCCCCATAAAAGAACATTTCATACTCATCATCCACCGGCAAAAGAATCAGTTTGCCCTGCTCCAAAGGCATTGTAATCTCCAGTCGTTCATCTGACAGGATATCATACACTTTTGAAGCGTATACTCTCGGCGACGGCGCCCCCTCATTCTGTTTTACCCTGGTCACAGCCTGCAGTTCAATACGCTGTCCTAATCGGATATAATCACTCAGCATATCCTTCACTTCCCATCCTATTTTTTGGTTATCAGATGTGAGAAAAATGCTGCCATTCCTCTCTTTTTGATATCCCGGTTTAATTCAATATTCATCAACTGGGCAGCCATACTTTCAAATGCCCTTGCACTTTTGGCATTCGGATTCTGTAAAGCTACCGGCATCTGTTGCATCACAGCTTCGGATAATTTATCATCCTTGGGAATTGCTCCAAGATAAGTAAGCGGAATATCCAGATACCGTTCCACTACTACATTGAGTTTGTTAAACAGGGATTCCCCATCCTCCATTTCTTCCACTCTGTTGGCAATTACTTTGATTTTCACTTCATCCTTATTGTAACGGGGATGTCTTGCCAGCGCCTTCAAAAGAGAATAGGAATCCGTAATGGAAGTAGGTTCGGGAGTGGTTACCAGTAAGACCTCACCGCTTGCCACCAGAAATTCCAGTACCGCATCCGAGATTCCGGCTCCTGTATCCACCAGTATCACATCGGCGATCTCATCCAGTTGTGCCAGATTCTGAATAATATATATCAGATAATCCCGGCTTAGGTTGGAGAGCCCGGCAATACCGGATCCTCCGGAGATAAATCCAATCTCTCCCGGTCCCCATGTGATAATATCCTTAATGTTTTTTCCATGGTAGATAAGATCACATAGATTATGTTTCGGTACCGTTCCAAACATGATCTCTATATTGGCAAGCCCAAAATCAGCATCTAAAATAATCACTCTCTGGCCCATCTTACGCATCCAGATTGCCAGATTGATCGCGGTATTGGATTTACCAACACCGCCTTTACCGCTGGTTACTGCGATTACCCTTGCAAGTGGCCGCTGTGGTGCCATATTTGCTTTTATTATATTTCGTAAACGTTCTGCCTGATCCATATTCTCCTAATCCTGCTTTCCCCCCAGAATCTGCTTCACTGTTTTTTGCGGATTAAATTTGTCAATATCTTCCGGAACATTCTGACCACATGTCACATAGGACAAGTCTGCTCCCGTATACAATCTGAGATTCAGAAGATTACCGTAACAGGTAGTTTCATCCAGTTTTGTAAAAATGAGAGCATATTCTGCCATCTCTTTATAGGTATCCGCAATCTGAATCAGATCCCGGTATTTGGTGGTTGCACTTACCACCAGATAGACTTCTGTTTCTGCAATATCATCCATTGAATGAAGCATGACATTGCTGTTTGCTCTTTGTTCTTCATTCAGATGGGAATGTCCTGCCGTATCCACCAGTATATAATCATAACCCGAAAACTCCTGGTAGAACTGTTCCATTTCCTGACAACTGTAAACAATACGGAAAGGGACTTCTAAAATATTGGCATATGTACGAAGTTGTTCGGCCGCTGCAATACGATAAGTATCCGCCGTAATCAGAGCAACTTTCTTTTTTTCCTCCACGCAGAATCTGGAAGCAATCTTTGCAATCGTAGTTGTTTTTCCCACGCCGGTCGGTCCGACAAAAAATACGACTTTCGGACCCTTGGCCGCTTCTGTGATCTCCTTTGTCTGTCCGAATTTTAAAATCATCTTCTGATAAACATTCGTCAGGCAATAATCAAACGGCATTTCCGGATTGTTGTTTTTTTCTGCTTCTTCTATGATCTGATTGGCATACTTTTCATGTACTTCGTTGTCAATCATGGTGTTATAAAGAAGTTTCATGAACTTCATCTGTTCACTTACTTCCTCCTCGGCAGGTTCGTCCTTTTCTTCTTTTTTCTTGTCACTTTCTGCACTGTCAAACTGCTGTTTTAAAAGATTTTCCAGATTGTCCAGTCTCTCTTCCAAAAACGTCCCCATATTGTCGTTCTTATCCGGCTCACTCTTTTTTGCTTCCGCTGCCTTTGCAAGCTGCTCCAATGCCGTTAACGACGCTGCCGGCGCCTGTGCCTGTTTTTGTGGTGTCTGTCTTTCCTTTTCCTCTTCCAGAGCCACCGTAACTTCCACCATATTCCCCTTAAGGAATCCGAAAATCCCCTTCTTTTTGATATTTTTTACATTCATGATGACAACATTGGAACCCAGTTCGTTTTTTGCCATCTGTGTAGCTTCATTTTCTGTTTTTGCTTGAAATCTCTTAATTATCATGCTGTTACCATCCCAACAGATTGTAATTCTACGCTGGATTCAATCTCGTTATAGGAAACGACGATCAGATCCTTGAAGTAATCTTCTGTTAATCGCTTAAAATATATACGCACAATCGGTGATGTCAGAATAACCGGTGCCTTCCCCATGTCTTCCAGTTTCTTGGTTTCCTGTTCCACACTTTTCATAATCGCTTTGGTCTTATCCGGATCCAGATTCAGATAAGCCCCCTGCTCAGTCTGTTTGACCGATGCCATAATAACCTGCTCCAGTTTCGGATCCAGTGTTACCACACTGTTCGTATCCCCCGGCGGGAAAAAGCGGCTGGAAATGGCACGTTTCAATCCCTGTCTGACGTACTCTGTTAAAATATCCGTGTCCCTTGTGGAAGCCGCATAATCTGCCAGCGTTTCAAAAATGGAAAGAAGATCCCTTATGGAAACGCCTTCTTTTAACAGATTCTGAAGCACTTTCTGAATATCTCCCAGTCCCAATAATTTAGGTACCAGTTCATCCACAAGCGCAGGATTGGCTTCTTTTAAATTGTTGATCAGATTCTGTACGTCCTGTCTGGTCAGCAATTCCGCAATATGTTCTCTGATAATCTCTGTCAGATGCGTGGCAATAATGGATGGCGGATCCACAACGGTGTAACCCACGCTCTCCGCACGTTCCCTCTGTCCTTCCGTAATCCAGATCGCCGGCAGATGGAAGGATGGTTCAAAGGTTGGAATACCCGTAATCTCTTCTTCCACATAACCCGGATTCATTGCCATATAATGGTCAAACAGGATCTCTCCCTCGCTGACCTGTATACCCTTAATCTTGATAATGTACTGGTTGGGATTCAGCTGGATGTTATCACGCAAACGAATGATCGGCACAACGGTTCCCAGTTCCAAAGCAATCTGACGCCTGATCATGACAACACGATCCAGTAAGTCACCGCCCTGATTGACATCCGCAAGCGGTATGATACCATAACCAAATTCCAGTTCGATCGGATCCACCTGCAAAAGTGAAGTGACATTTTCCGGCTGACGGATCTCCTCTGCCGCCACTTCATCCTCACTTACTTCCGTTTCAATCTGTGCTGTTTCAATTGTGCTCTCCACCATTCTGCCTCCGATGATGAAAAGAACACCGATTCCCACAAAGATAATGGGATTCAAAGGAGTTACCAGACCCAGTAAAGAAAGGGTGGCACCTACCATATACAATACCTTCGGCATACCAAAGAGCTGTCTGACAAGCACATTGCTAAAGTCCGCATCTTTGGAACCTTTTGTAACTAAAATACCGGTTGATAGCGATATCAGAAGGGATGGAATCTGGGATACCAGGCCATCACCGATTGTTAAAATAACATATTTTTGTAAGGCTTCCGCTATTTCCATATCCCGGTAGAGCACACCCATGGCAATACCGCCAACCACATTGATAACCGTAATGATCAGGCCGGCAACAGCATCTCCTTTTACGAACTTAACCGCACCATCCATGGAACCAAAGAAACTGGATTCCTGCTGGATCTTATCTCTTCGTTCTCTTGCCTCTTTGTCCGTAATGGTACCCGTATTCAGATCGGCATCGATTGCCATCTGCTTACCGGGCATGGCGTCAAGGGTAAAACGTGCCGTTACTTCCGCAACTCGTTCCGAACCTTTGTTGATAACCATGAACTGTACAATAATTAGAATAATAAAGATAATGGCACCAATAACCAGATTACCGCCACCGACATATTCACCGAAGGTAAGGACTACGTTACCCGGATCGCCGGTATTCAGAATCAGCTTCGTAGAAGATACATTCAGTGCTATTCGAAATACCGTTGTAAATAACAGAATAGTCGGATAAAACGACATGTCCAGTACTTCTTTTACAAACATACTGGTGAAAAGAATGATAAATGCCGTTGCAATATTAAATGCCAATAAAATATCCAGTAACCAGGATGGAATACTGACGATGAACATAACAAATGCTGCTAAAATATAGATTGCAACAAAAAAATCTGTCTTTTTAAATTTCATTCGTTCTTTCTCCTTCCTGTCGTATTTTTATCTTGTCTTTTAACTTTATCACTAGATCTTACCCTTTACATGGTATACAAACGCCAAAACCTCGGCAACTGCCTGATACAGTTCCGGCGGGATCTGATCACCTATCTCTACATTGGCATATAACATACGTGCCAATGGCTTGTTTTCTACAATCTCAATCTGATTATCCCTTGCCACTTCTTTAATCTTCTGTGCGAGATAATCTTCTCCCTTTGCAATCACAATGGGAGCAGGGGAAGTATCCGGATCGTACTTGATCGCAACCGCATAATGCGTCGGGTTGGTAATAACGACATCCGCTTCGGGCAGAGACTGCATCATTCTTCGTTGCGACGCTTCCCTCATCTTGGATCGAATCTTACCTTTGATCTCGGGGTTACCTTCCTGATTTTTGTATTCTTCTTTTACTTCCTGCTTGGTCATCTTCATATCCTGATGGAATTTCCACTTCTGATATGCGAAATCAGCCACTGCAAGAATCATGTATATAATCGATATCCGGATTCCCAGATCGATCACAATTTCCCCAATCATAAGAATCGCCGTCATCAGTTGAATATCATATAGC
This sequence comes from uncultured Lachnospiraceae bacterium, assembly GCA_964386235.1. Lineage (GTDB taxonomy): Bacteria > Bacillota > Clostridia > Lachnospirales > Lachnospiraceae > RGIG8767. Next base: position 6,604 of record CAYLSH010000027.1, read on the forward strand.
AAATATAATTGTTCTTTTTTATCTCCAAGATAGGAATATACCACATAGGCAATCAGTCCGATCTTGGCAATGGACTTAATCAGTTCCACAATGGAATTGGCAGAAATGATCTTTTTAAATCCACTGACGGGATTCAGTTTGGAAAACTTAGGCATCAGCGGTTTGGTTGTCGGTTTCCATTTTACCTGTATGTAATCGCTGAAAAATGCAACAATATAACCAACAATAAAAACCGGAGCCACTATTTTTATTAAAAGTACGATTCCATGGTACAAAAGCGATACCATGGCAGCTTCGGGAACCGGATTGCCGATTAATTCCACCGTTTCCGGTATCTGGGCGTAAAAATAAGCAAACCCTTCCATAAAACTGGTTCCGATATATCCCGCCATAAACTTAAGCACAAGGAAAAACGATAAAAGGCCTAACCCATTGCCGATCTCCTTGGATTTGGCAACCTGTCCTTCTTTTCTTGCATCCGACAATTTCTTAGATGTCGGTTCCTCGGTTTTTTCCCCGCCCTCACCTTCTTTTGCAAAGAATTGAAGATCCAGCAAAAGAAGTCCGTTATTTACTTTGTTCTGCTTTGTTACATCATGCTTTCCACAAACATGACCATCATCCTCTTCATTTCCGTGTAGATCATATCGGCCATTCCGGGAAGCATACCCGTCGTAAAAAATAAAACACATAATCCTACCAGTACTTTTAACTGTATACCCACGGCAAACATATTCATCTGCGGTGAAACCTTTGCCATAACACCCAACACAGCATTTAAAAGAAGCATCACTGCAAAAATGGGAAGGCAGATTCTAAAACCGATCGTAATGTAATCGACCAAAAAAGTCATCATGGAAGAATAGATCGCATCCATGTTAAAAACCGCTCCGTTTATGGGAATCAGAATAAAAGTCTCTGCCAAAGCTTTTAGCAGATAACGGTGCATCCCCGTTACCAGCAACATTAACGTAATAATATACTGATACAAGACACCGGAGATACTGCTCTGTTCCTTTGTTGCAGGGTCCATCAGATTAACCATGGAAAGTCCTGTTTCCATATCAATAATTCTACCTGCAAAATCAACGATCGAATTGCAGATGGAAACGGAAAAACCGAGAAAAAGGCCGGTGAGTGCTTCTTTTGCCACAATAAAGGCATATCCCATTATGGTATTGTATTGCAGTGCATCATAGGGCTGCAATGTTGGGTATAATATAAGGGAAACAAAAAAAGAAAGCCCTATTTTCACCTGTCTTGGAACACCCTGTAAACTAAAAAACGGTGCCAGCGAAATAAACATACTGATACGCACTAATATCAGCAGAAAATATTCTAAATCGGTAAAAGAAAAAGAAAAATTGATCATACTATCCTATATATAAATTAAAATCCGACCAGAGCCTTATCATAAAATCCACCATCTTGTTTAACATCCAGTGCCCGCAGATCAGAATCGCCACAAAAATAGCAAGAATCTTAGGTACAAATGTCAGCGTCTGCTCCTGAATCGAAGTAACTGTCTGAAAAATACTGACCACCAGACCGACTACCAGTGAAACTAACAATACCGGCGCCGCCGTAATACATATGGTATACAAAGCCTCTGTTGAAATTGCAACGATATCATCAATTGTCACAATACCATCTCCTAACTATCCGTTAACGTGTTAACCATCAGTAAAATGTCCTTACTACATTGCCTATAATCAGATTCCATCCATCCGCCAGAATAAAGAGTAATATCTTAAACGGCATGGAAATCGTAGTCGGGGGCAACATCATCATACCCATACTCATAAGTGCCGACGCCACTACCATATCCAGTACGATAAAAGGAATGTAGATCAAAAAACCGATGATAAACGCCGTTCTCAGTTCACTGACAACAAAACTGGGAATCAGTACCATATTGGGAATATCATCCAGGCTTCCCGTCCATTCCGTTCCCGAAATCTCCATGAACATCTCCACATCCTTTGTCTGTGTCTCACGATACATAAAGGTACGCAGAGGATCCATTGCTCTTTCCAAGGCTTCCTCCTGTGTGATCTCACCCGCATCAAAAGGAGTTAATGCCTCTGTTTTGATTTCTTCAATCACCGGATTCATAATAAAGAACGTCAAAAACAACGCCAGCCCGATAATAACCTGATTGGGCGGTGCTGACGCGGTATTCAGCGCATTTCTTGTGAAATGCAGGACAATAATAATACGGGTAAACGACGTAAGTAAAATAATCAGCGTAGGGGCAATGGCAATCAGCGTAAGTGTAATCAGGATACGAAGATTGGCATTCAGTTCCCCATTTCCATCGTTATAGGTGACCGTAAGATTATTGGCAATATTTAATTCTTTTAATTCTTCCGGCGTCTGGCTGGAACCGGGTTCGTTAATATTGGTACGCTCCTCCGTTTCTCCTGCCAGATGACGATCCGCCGTGCCCGTTGCATAAACCGGCATACGGATGCATATACACAATATGCCCGCCATAAACAGCAGGCATAGTGCACGCATATACTTTTTAAATGATTGTATACTTAAGTTTTTCATAAACTGCAATTCTCTTTATCCGCCTCTTCTTTCGCATCCAACCGCTCTTTTGTGCCTTCATCTGCTGAAAGTACCGGATTCTGATGTTTCATCCGCTCCAGTATTTCACGGAAAGAAAGGGCCTTTCCTTCATTACTACAATCCGGGGATATCTCATCCGGCGATAGTTCCGCCAGCATGGTAACCGTGTCTTTGCACACCGCAATAACCAGATACTTTTTCCCCACTCGTATGATCTGAAGATACTTGGAATTGGAGATACGCATGGTCTCTGCCAATTCCATGTTTTTTCCCGTCATCTGTACTTTCTGAATGCCGGATACCCACCTGGTTACCACATAGGTAATCACCAGCACAAAGAAAAACAGTAACAGGATCGTTATAAACTGAACAAATGAATCCAGGCTTGATGTCAGAATAATCATCAGCCCAAAACCTTCTTAACCGCTTCCAAAACACGGTCTGCCTGGAACGGTTTTACAATAAAGTCCTTTGCGCCAGCGGTAATGGATTCAATAACCATTGCCTGCTGACCCATGGCAGAACACATAATAACAGTTGCCCCGGCGTCCGCTGCTTTGATCGCCTTCAGTGCTGCGATACCATCCATCTCCGGCATGGTAATATCCATCAAAACCAGATCGGGTTTTAATTCATTGTACTTCTCAACGCCCTTAGCACCGTTTTCTGCTTCTCCCACTACATTGTAACCATTCTTTGTCAGAATGTCCTTAATCATCATTCTCATGAACGCTGCATCATCACAAATTAATACATTTTTCGCCATTACTATTCACTCCCAATTCATTATTTTATAATTTCCGTTACCCTGATACCGAAACTTTCTTCAATAACTACCACTTCACCTTTGGCAACAAATTTACCGTTTACCAAAACATCTATCGGCTCACCTGCGATCTTATCCAGTTCGATGATCGTTCCAGGTGTAAAATCAAGAATTTCAGAAATGGATTTCGTGGTCCTGCCAAGTTCGACCGTTACTTCAAGCGGTACATCCATGATCAGGTTAATATTCTCATTGCTCTGCGCTGCCGCTACATTTGGATTAAATGCTTCAAACTGTGCCGGCTGATAACTTACACCGCCCATCATAGGCATGTTCATTCCGGTTGTCATTCCCATCATCGGATTCATATTCTGTGCTCCCATCATGGGGTTCATACCGGACATATCTGCCCCCTGCATCCCCATATTCTGCATGGGCATCCCCATACCTTGCATATTCTGCTGCATCGGCTGAGGAGATGGTGTCTCCACAACCGGCGGTGTATAGGGTGTCGGTGTCGGTGTTGGTGTTGATGTTGGTGTCGGTGTTGGTGCCGGTTCCTCTTCTGCTTCTTTCCCCACTCCTTCACCAAGGAATGTACTAACAATCTCTTTGGCGAAATCCACCGGATACAACTGTAAAATCGTGCTGTCCACCAGATCGCCGATCGTGATCTGGAAACTGATCTTTACAAAAGTCCCTTTCAGATAATCCGCCATGCCTTCATTGCTGATTGCTTCTTCCACACTCATCAGTTTTGCATTTGGGGGACTGATATCAATCGTCTTTCCTAACATCTGGGAAAGTGAGGTTGCTGACGATCCCATCATCTGATTCATTGCTTCACAAATTGCACTTAAATGCAATTCTCCCAGTTCGCCGTCCGTATTGGTTCCGTCACCTCCCATCATCAGGTCAGTGATAACCTTTACATCATGTTCCCGTAAGATTAACATATTATTGCCGTCTAATCCGGCAGTATAATTGATCTGAATAAATACGCAGGGGCGTTCCCTGTCCACCATTAGGTCTTCCCAAGTAACCAATGAAACTACGGGAGTTGTAATGTCAACCTTGTTATTTACCAGCGAGTACAACGTTGTTGCCGAAGTCCCCATGCTGATGTTGGCAATTTCGCCAATCGCATCTTTTTCGACATCCGTCAGGGCTGCCAGATCAGCTTCCATTGGCGCATAGGATTTCTTTTCTGCCGGAGCCTGTTCAGTCTCCACCGGTGTCTGTTCCGTTTCCGGTGCCTGTTCCGGTTCCGTAGTATCGGATGCCATTCCATTTAACAAGGCATTTATCTCATCCTGAGATAACATTCCATCCATGTTACTCCTCCTCTCTTATGACAGTTGTGACTCTTACTGCATATTTGTCACCGCTCTTACCGGGCATTGCCATAAATTTTTTGATATTTCCTACATAGACGGGCATCTCCGCATCTGCCGGAGTGTCCAGTCTGATGATATCTCCTCGTTGAAGATTCACAAAATCATCCACCGTAATCGAACTCTTGCCCAGTATAGCTTTAACAGGAACATCCGTACGTCGGATCATACTCTCCACATACTGGGAATAGTCTTCTTCCGATGCTTCCTGCATCGTTGAATACCAGAACTTTGTATTCAATTTGTCCATGACATCTTCCACCGTAAAGAACGGAAGACAGATATTCATGAATCCTTCTACATCGCCAATCTTAACGCTTAACGTAACAATGGCAATCATATCATTGGGTGCAATGATCTGTGCAAACTGGGGATTTGTCTCTATCCTTTCCAGGAACGGATCAATCTCCACAACATTCCGCCACGGATCCTTCATAAGCTGCATACACATAACCATGATCTTATCAAGGATCGTCATCTCGATCTCCGAAAAATCTCTCGTTTTATCAATGGGAACTCCCTGTCCTCCCAGCATCCTGTCAATCATGGCAAAACCAAGATTCGGTGCCAGTTCGATAATGATCGTTCCCTGCAGAGGCGTGAAATTTACGATACCCAGTATGGCAGGATTGGAAAGGGCATTGGAAAATTCCGAAAAAACAACCGTTTCCGAACTTGCCACCGATACCTGTACATTCTTTCGTAAATACAGGGGCAGATTAGTGGATAATAATCTCCCGTAATGTTCGTAAATAATCTCTAATGTTCTTAAGTGTTCTTTTGAAAACTTAGCAGGACGTGCAAAATCATAATTGCGTACCTGCCGCTCATCTTTCTTTTGTATTTCTTCCGCATCCAGTTCACCTGTACTAAGTGCGGCAAGCAAACTGTCTATTTCGCTTTGAGATAATACCTCTCCCAAGCAGGCTCACCTCCTGTTTTACTTAATCTCAGGTCTTTTACTGGAAGAAAATCTCACGGAATACGACATCATAAATGAAGTCATACCCATACATTTTCTGGATGCGCTGTAAAATATCTTTTCTGATCGCGTCCGTATCTGCTTTTGCTTCCTCGATCGTATAACTGCCAACGGCATTTACGATCTCTCCTTTGATCAGGTCTTCTTTATCACCAACGCTTGCGCCGTGATCTTTATATCCATCCGCTTTCGTATCCATGGAAAGCGACACCGATACCATACAGAAATGATCCTTGCCGTCCGCGCCCATTGCAAGCGGAATCGTAAGTTCATCTTCAATCTGATATACCGCAACATTTTCAATCGGAACTGCCTGTGATGCTTCTCCCGCGCTGATATCTTCCCCCAGTTCCAGAGATAATGCCATCGCAATACCGTCAATCAGGGATGAAGTCTTCTTCATCGTTCCGGTTACGGAAAATAACATAACCGATGTTAAAATCACATTCACTACCAAGAGTGCCAAAATAATAATGGACACCAAATTCTTTTTCATGACGCCACTCCTATTCTTTTATTCCCCACTAAGGGTATTGTAAATCTTGATCTCAATACGGCGGTTCTTTGCCCGTCCTTCCGGTGTACCGTTATCGGCAACCGGCATATATTCTCCCCGGCCGGAATGCTTGATCATTGCCGGATCCAGGTTTGTATTCTCTACCAGGTAGTCAAACATGGCAAGCGCCCTGTAACTGCTTAATACATCGTTACTTTCAAAGCGGGAGGTGTTAATCGGTACATTATCCGTATGTCCTTCGATCTCCACCGTACTTTCTGCATAACGTTCCAGAATCACTGCCACTTTCTCAATCACGGGAAGGGACTCTCTTTTCAGTTCCGCCTTACCCGAATCAAAAAGAATGGATCCTTTCAGTGTCAACTGCACATACTGGGAAGTGAAGGTAATGTCAATATCCTTATCCATACCGTTTTCGGAAACAGCTTCCTGAACCTTTTCTGCCAGTTCTTCCGATGCTGCCATTTTTTCCGCTTCCATCTGTGCTGCCATGGCTTCGTATTCATCCATATCATCCACCATAGTTTCGGAATCCGCAGTCTTACCCGTACTGTTTATGTATTGATCCAGTTCATTTAACTGGGATACACCGTTGCTGATCAAAACACCGTCCCCGATTGCGGAAGCACCGGCACTAAAAATACTGAAGGTATCCGAAAATGAGGAAGCCATCAGATCAAATTTCTGTGCGTCCACCGTGGACATGGAAAAAAGCAAAACGAAGAAACATAACAACAGGTTCATCAGATCCGCAAACGTACACTGCCAGGCGGGTGCTCCGGGTTTTACTTCTTCCGGTTTTCGTTTAGCCATCTGCTTCACCTCCCTCTTGCTCCATGGATGCCTTTTCGGCAGGAGTTAAGAAGGATTTCAGTTTTTCTTCTATAACACGGGGATTTTCACCTGCCTGTATGGACAGAAGTCCCTCGATCATAATCTCTTTAATGGTCATTTCGATTTCGTTTTTGGCTTTTAATTTGGATGCAACCGGTACACAGATCCAGTTTGCCAGCATGGAACCATATAAGGTAGTAATTAAGGCAATGGACATCTGCGGTCCGATGGAAGAAGGGTCATCCATCAAAACAAGCATGTTAATAAGACCTATCAGGGTACCGATCATACCCCAGGCAGGTCCCATGGCTCCCAGGTCATCCCAAAACGCAATCTTTTTTCGATGTCGATTGTCCACACTGGTTAATTCTGTTTCCATGATCGCACGAACCAGTTCCGGATCCGTACCATCGACAATCAGAAGCACACCTTTTTTCAGGAAAGGATCCTCCAAATCAGCGGATGCTTCTTCCAAAGAAAGAAGTCCTTCCTTTCGTGCAATATTGGACAATTCAATAATCTTGCGGATAACGTCCGGCATATTCATATCCGATAATTTAAAAATAAGGGAAAAGGATTTGAATCCCGCTATGAATTCATCCATTGTGTAAGATGCCAATACACAGCAGAGAGCCCCTCCGAATGTGATCAAAACGGATGGCATATTCAAAAAGTTAAAGATGGCCGGCATCCCCTGATCTCCGGTTACGATGGAGACAAACACCAATACAATACATACTACCAAGCCCAAAATTGAAGCTATATCCACGATTACACCTTCTTCTCTTTTTGCGAAACTTTAATTCACCGCAAAAAGTTCCTTTCTATACAATTTTACTAAATTATTCACTTCTTGTCTACTTTCTTTTACAATTATTTTTCTTCCTGTCGTAAAACTGATGATCGTGTCGGGATTTGATTCCACCGTCTCGATCAGATCAGGGTTAATCAGGGTTTTTAATCCGTCTAATTTTGTCACTTCTATCATTTTATATCATCCTTTTGTCAATAGCAAAGAAGTACCATTTTTTCCAAAAATGCGAATATGGAAGCCGTTTTACCAGCTCCCATATCCGGGTATTTATATTATTAGAATACCATTATCTCTTTAAGTTGATCAGTTCTTCGAGCATGGTATCGGATACCGTAATGATACGGCTGTTTGCCTGGAAACCACGCTGCGTGGTGATCATATCCGTAAATTCGGAAGAAAGATCAACATTACTCATCTCTAAAACACCGGTTGTCATATAACCGCCGTCTGCCATAATGTCCTGTCCGATTCCGTCAAAATCACCGGAGTTCTGCGTTGCTTTATAAAGGTTATCCCCATCTTTTTCCAGACCGGATGCATTGGAGAACTGTGCCACTGCGATCTGTCCTAACAATTTACTCTGTCCGTTGTCATAGGATGCATAAATCCTACCGTCATTGGAAATGGAAATACCGGACATCTGTCCTAACTTACGTCCCGAACCAAGTCCCTTTGTATCCCCGTTTGTTGCTGAGATGGTGGATACACCGGAGTTGTTGTACATGGTGGAATTGCTGAAGTCCACCTGAATGTCTGCAAAACGGCCGTTTGGATCAATTGCCTGCAAGCCAAGCGTAATGCTGTTGCCGCCGTCAATAGCATTAAACTTACCGGTCTTGGCATCAAAAGTCAGTTCCACCGTTCCATAGAGTTTCTTTGCATTGAACGGAATGCTTGCAAGATTGTTTACATTATCATTTCCAAATACAATAGTACGGGCTGTCATTCCCGGTGTTCCGATTGTCTCATTGGTCAATAACTGTTCAAATGTAACCGTAACCGGTTCTGCACCCGTTCCGTTGATATCTGCGCTTGTCTGAACGGAGAAAGTTTTAAAGGAAGCCATGGCGTTTGCATCCGCAGGATCCACTCCGTATGCTTTTGCTATATCGTTCCACTCGTCCGCCGTAGGTGCTGCTCCTACGGTATATAAGACATTACCATTCCCATCTTCAAGGTCATTACCATTCCAGTTGTATGGTGTTCTGATTCCTGTTGTAAAGGTACCGGTAACGTCCGTTCCGCCGCCGAAAGATACTTTGGACATATCAATCTCTTCGTTATTGGAATCTAAGATCTTGGATAATTCCACCGTATATCTTTGGATCTTGGCACCATCCGTCTGTCCTGCGTCACGAAGAACCATCTTGGCAGTATAACTATAACCCAAATTGTCATAGAACTGAAGGTTGATTGTCTTACCGGAAGAGCTGTTTACATCCGTATCATTCTGATCTAAGATACCAGCTACATATGCCTTCGTTGTTGCTTCCGGAGGATAGGTCATATTTTCCGGGCTCATAACACGAAGCGCTGAAACGGTTTCCTTACGAATATCCATGGTCTCAGGATCTACCTGCCAGCCCATAACATTATAACCATTGCTTGTCATGGCAAGGTTGCCGGCTCCGTCCACATAGAAAGAACCGTCGCGGGTAAAGAATGTGTCCGTACCGTTGCTTACGATGAAGAAAGAATCTCCCGTGATACGAATATCAAACGGATTGTTGGTGGTCTGTGTTGCACCTTCCGTAGAAATAGCAGTATTGATTGCACCCATCTTAACACCAAGACCGATCTGTCTTGCATTGATACCGGCTCTTCCCGTCAATGCATTGGCACCGGATGCATTCTGTGTGGTCTGATACATCAGTTCGCTGAAAGTAACGGACTGTGATTTGTATGCTACCGTATTTACATTGGCAATATTGTTACCAATAACGTCCATCTTTGTCTGATGGGTTTTTAATCCGGCTACGCCGGAGTACATTGATCTCATCATAATGAAATGACCTCCTGTTTATAACGATTCCGTTTTATTCCCTCTGTCAGTCAGGAATACTAGCCTCCTTAAGGTCCGGCTATACGATTACGGCACCGTCAATATTTGTAAAAATATTATCGCTTGTTTCACTCTGATCCATGGCGGTTACTACGGTAGAACTTGGAATATTTACAATAAAGGCAAGTTCATCCACAAGCACCAGTGAATCCCTGATTCCTTTCGCATTTGCTTTCTCACATCCATCCTGTAAACGTGTTACCTGTTCATCCGATAAAGCGATGTTTCTGGTATGCAAACGATTGGCTGCATGTTTGGAAAACTTAATTACACTTCCCTGTGTAAAGGTCTTACTCTTATCTTCCAGAATCTGTCCAAAGGACACGGCATTGTCAGTCGTACTGTGCTGTACCTTTTTGGATTCCTGTAAATAAGCATCGGTCAGTTGTTCAATGGAAAGGAACTGACTGCGTTCAATATTCATTGATTCCTCACACCTTTCCTTTTAGGACTCTTCTTCTATTTTTTCTTCGTCACCATCCGTCTCACCATCGGTTTCTTCCTGTGGTCTCATCACTTTATAGACTTCTAAGTATTCCTTGAAGGCTTTCATGGTGTCAGCGGAAATATAACTCTGCTGGTAGGATGACATATTGTTGTATACCTTGATCAGATTTTCCAGATTATCCAGATCTTCTTCTTTGATCAGTTCCGGTTTCGGAAGTTTCCCAAGTTCAGTGGTAAAACTCTCAGCCAGTCGGATCGCAAGCAGATATTCGGAATCGGCTACCGTATCCAGATCATCGATACTGTACAATTCTTCATTTACGGAAAGATAAACCTTACCATTTTGGTATACCACATAATCCACGGTACCTTCTGCAAAACCATTATCCGTTCTTACAAATACATATTTGCCCACAAGGCTGTTAGCTCTCTCCATCTCCATGGAAGCACTTACATTCTGCATTTCTTCCAATTCTGAGAAAGTAGCAAGCTGTGAAATGTATTCGGTATTGGATGTTGGTTCCAACGGATCCTGATACTTCATCTGCGCTACTAAAAGCTGCAAAAAGGCATCTTTATCCAGGCTGCTGTTGCTGTCTTTTACTTCCGGTGTTTTGGAAGCCGGATCGGTCTGATTGGTAATCTTACCGTTTACGACATTTGCAATTGCGCTCATTTTTCTCCTTTCTATACAGTGTAATCCACCGTATTACCATTCTGTTTCATCATTTCCGCAACGATGCGGTCTTCTTCGGAAAGTTCTTCAGTGTCTTCCGTTAATAGTTCGCTTAACGAAATCTTTCGTACACTTTTTTTCTTTTCCGGTTCCGGCTCTTCTTTTGCTGCATTCTCACTATTGCTTAAGTTTTCTTCAAATGCATGGCTGGCCACCGTAACTTCCACTGCTTCTACCTTGATTCCCTGTTGTTCAAAATTTTCTTTTAAAACAAGCATCTGGGATTCCAGCGCAGCTTTTACGGCTTCGTTTTCCGTTGTAAAAGTAGCTGTGAGTACGCCTTCTGTCATGGCAACCTGTACTTTCACATGGCCAAGTGATGCCGGATGTAACTGTAATTCCATCTCAGTCAGATCCTGTGTGCGAATCACTTTAATCATATCCTGGATCTGATTCATGATGTCCTGTGTCCGGGTGTAGGATGAATAATTCGTTTCCGTTTTTGCCACAGCCTGCTCAATCTGTTCTGTTACAGTCTGCGCAAAGGTCATCTGGTGTTCCTTAGAACCCGTCATATCCGAATCCCTTCCCTGTTCTCTTTTTGCAGAAGATGCCGTAACCTGTTCTACCGGTACCTGCACCCTGCTTTCTTCCGTTTTCGGAAGATCGGATAAGGAATCTGTCTGCGGTGTTTTAATAATGTCTTCTGTTACCGCTTCCTCTTTTGGCATGTTCTGAAGCATTTCCTTTAACTGATCCGGTGTGATGTCTAACTGTTTGGATAACTCTTCTAAGATCCCATTTACCTCTGTTGTAATCTTTTGGACATCTGCAAATAATTCCGCGTCGGTCATAACGGATAATTCATCCGCACCTTCTGTCAGTGCAACCACTAACTGAGGAATCATTTCCGCATCCAGCAGATCCTGTGGGGACATTCCCAACTCTCCCATGGCACTCTGAATCTGCTCAGGTTTCACATTGAGTACATCCGCAATCGTTGCCATAATCTGTGTAATGGCTTCCATCACAGCTTCCGTGTCCTTTTCTTCATCCTTTGTTTCGGTTGCTTCTTCTGCCTGATCTGTTTCCTTTACATCCTTTGTTTCTTTTGACTGATCTGTTTTCTCCGTCCGCGCAGAATCCTTAACAGAGGTATCTTCCTTTGTATCTGCTTCCTTAGTTGTTGTCTCTTTTGTGGAATGATCCACTGCCTGACTCGTCTCTTTTACGGTTTGGGTCTTGTTTTCTGTCTGAGACGACTGGGATGCAAATATCCTGGAAAAATCATCCGTCTGTGCGCCTGAAGCCTGTCCTGCGGGCTGTGTTGCTGCCGGATACAGACCAATCTGTGTTACTTTAGATGTTGTCATTAACCATCCTCCTTTCTTCATTTTTCAAGGTTCTTTTGAGGCAGGACAGACTGCCTCTTTATATTTATCGGAGAAATATCGGTTTTTCTTAAGAGTCGGGCTCCATTATTTTGGTGATTTTTGCAGCCACCACCGGATCCATGGCACCTAAAATAGCACCTCTCTCATCCGCCTCCATTGCTCCTAAAATACGCGCTGCCAAAGTCAGATTATCCGTCATTTCTTCAAAGATTGCAGCTGCCTGTTTGGGCTTCATCTCCGAATATGCCTGTGCATAGGACTCAATCTGTTCATCTTCCTGGGACTGTATCACAGCCTGTTTGTACAGTACTTCCGCAGTTGCCGGATCCATGGATTCATAATACTTCCGGTACTCTTCCACGCCCGGTCCTTTTTCCGAATACACTACTTCGTTATAGAACTCCGTTTTGATCCGTTCAAACTCAACCTGCATATCTTCAAACGTCTTTAAACGCTTAATTTCTTCTTCCAGAGCCAGAATACGTTCATTTTTGGCATTCAGTTCTTCCTGGTAATCGATCAGTTCTTCTTCCAGATCCTCAATTTCAATCACGGCATCTTTTAAGGAAGCGTATCCTCCGACATCCACTTCTTCCCCGTTTTCGTCACGATTGCCGGTTTCTTCCCCCGGTAAAATCATATTTAAAACAGGAACATTTTTCAGAATCGGTGCTACCACTCCCGAACCAAAGCCGCCGACATCCAGTTTGATCAGTGCACAGATAATACCAATCCAGACCAAAACAATAACTAAGGTAGTCAATACAACAGGTGCAGTTCCGTCGCCTTCTTCATCCGCAATCTCGGATTCTCTTGCGGCGATCTCTTTTGCACGCTTTTTCGCTTCCTTTTTTTGTTCTTTCTGCTTTTGTTTCTGCTTTTTCTGTTCTTCTTTAAATCTCTTTTTTTCTTCCTTCAGTTTTGCAGCTTCGTCTGCTCCACCCGGCATCATTTCCCTATCAGCCATGTTCCACCTCGTAGTGCTTGTTTTCTGCCCTGCTCTTTACACCGTATTTATAACTGGTCAGTTCATCCACTTCCCTGCCCTCTCTGGCATTTTCTTCATGCTTGAACTCTTCAAAAGCATTTTCGTAAAGTTTTTCCTGCGTCTTTCTCTCCTGCATTGCATTCTGCAGTGCCAGACGCTTTTCTTCCTGAATCTGCTTTGCTTTTTCTACTTCTATTTCCTGTTCCTTAATCAATTCCTTTAAAACATCAAGGGCGCGTATATTGCTTTTAATGTCCGGAACGTGCATTCTCTGTTTCCGAAGCTGCTTCCCTTCTGCTTCGTATGCCCTGCGCCTTGCATGAATGGAATCGAGTTTTTCTTCTTCCATAAGAACACGCGCATTAGCTTCGGCAAATTCCATTTTGGCAGCCTCTTCGAGTTTCTGTTTAATATCAAGAATATTCTGCATCCGGTATTTAAACTTTGCCATACCTCATCCTTTTTGCATCTATGCTTCAAATATCCGTTCCATCAGTTGAAGGGACTCGTCAAAATCAAATTTGGCATCCACATCCTGTTTTAAGAAATCGTTTACTTCGTCTATTTTATCAATCGCATAGTCAATGTTTTTGTTGCTTCCCCGTTTGTAAGCTCCGATGTTGATCAGATCTTCCGATTCATTGTAGGTTGCCAGTACATTTTTTAATTTGCCGCTGGCTGCCTTGTGTTCCCTCGTTACGATCTGGCTCATACAACGGGAAATACTCTGCAAAACATCGATGGCAGGATAATGGTTCTTGTGTCCAAGTTTACGGCTTAACATGATATGTCCGTCCAGAATACTTCTTGCCGTATCCGTAATGGGTTCATTAAAATCATCGCCATCAACAAGTACTGTATAAAGTCCGGTAATGGAACCTTTGGAGGCTCTTCCGGCACGTTCTAACAGTTTGGGCATCTCCGAATACACGCTCGGCGGATATCCGCGGGATACCGGCGGTTCCCCATTGGCAAGACCGATCTCTCTTTGTGCCATGGAAAAACGGGTCAGCGAGTCCATCATCAAAAGGACGTCCTTTCCCTGATCCCTGAAATATTCTGCGATCGCCGTCGCCGTTTTGGCAGCTTTATTACGCTCTAAGGCCGTTCTGTCAGAAGTTGCAACGACCACGACGGATCGTTTCATACCTTCTTCCCCAAGGTCACGTTCAATAAATTCACGAACTTCCCTTCCACGCTCTCCAATCAGGGCAATTACGTTGATATCGGCTTTTGTATTGCGGGCAAACATACCCATCAGCGTGGATTTGCCGACACCGGATCCTGCAAAAATACCGATACGCTGTCCCTTGCCAATCGTAAGCAGACCATCCACCGCTTTTACTCCCAGGGGAAGTACTTCACTGATAATGGTACGGCTCATCGGATCGGGCGGAAGAGATTCCACCGGATATTCGACACCCATCGATAGTTCCGTGCCCGTTGTAACACGTCCGAGTCCGTCAAGAGTCATGCCAAGCAGTTCATCGCTTACCTTCACGCTTAATGGATGACCTGTATTTTCTACGATATTGCCAATCCCAATGCCGTCCGTCAGATCGTACGGCATCAACTGTGTTTTTCCTTCTTTGAAGCCGACCACTTCTGCCATGATCGGTTTCTTGGTCTTGTCCTCCGGGTAAATATAACAGACATCACCCAGTTTGGAGTCCGGTCCTGCCGACTCTATAGAAAGTCCGACCACATTGACAATCTTACCTTTTTTCGCAAAAAAAGACTCTTCTGCAATTTTCTCATACTTCT
>CAYLSH010000028.1:0-21641 GCA_964386235.1 uncultured Lachnospiraceae bacterium
GATGTTGATATGTGTACCGTATTTGAAGAAACAAGAACAGAAGGAAGAGCAGAAGAAATTGTAGAGACCGGATTGGAATTTGGACTTTCTGAGAATGACATTTTAGAGAGATTACAAAATAAACTCAGCATTTCCTTACAGAAGGCACAGGAATATCTCAGGATGTTCGGAAAACAAAGAGTATAAAAGGAAGAAATGGGTATAATGGCAGTATATTATATCATGAATTATAAGAAACTCCAGAAAATGAAGAAGATTTATGTGAGGTAAATATGAAGGTAGTAATTATACATGGTCAAAGTCATAAGGGATCAACATATCACATTGCACGTATGTTGGCAGAGAAGATAAGTGATGATATAAGGGAATTTTTTCTTCCAAGAGACTTTGGAGAACTCTGTGTAGGCTGTACAAGGTGTTTTTATGAATCTGAGACAAAATGTCCGCATTATGAAAAACTAAAGCCACTGACGGAAGCAATGGATGAAGCAGATGTGATCATTTTAGCCAGTCCGGTTTACGTGTATCATGTGACCGGTGCAATGAAAGTGTTTCTGGATCATTACGGATACAGATGGATGGTACATAGTCCGGAGGAATCCATGTTTAAAAAACAGGGAGTGTGCATATCCACGGCTGCCGGAGCCGGTGTGAAGTCAACAAACAAAGATATGATGGATAGTTTGTTTTTCTGGGGAGTCGCAAAAAGATATCAATATGGGACGGCTGTGGCAGCCGTCAACTGGAATGGTGTTAGTGAAAAGAAAAAGAGGACAATTGATAAAAAAACATCGAACCTTGCGAAGAAAATCCTACGCAATGCAGGTAATGTTAAGCCGGGAATAAAAACCAAAGGACTGTTTTGGGCTATGCGTATGATGCAGAAGAGTGGATATAATCCTCGTGATGTTGAGTATTGGAAGGCAAAAGGCTGGACAGAAAAAAAGAGACCTTGGAAATAAAATGGGCAATATACCATTACATAAAAAAGAAGGCTTGCGCAAAAACAAGCCTTCTTTTTTTATGGTGGTGCGCATAGCGGCGCACGTTTCCAATGAGTGCTTACACCTTTCGCAGCATCTTCTCATACATGACATACATCAGAACGAGGATTGCCAGCAGGAAGAAGGGGAAGAGGGAAATATGAATGTAATTTGCAATCAGTCCAAATACCGGAGGCATGAGACAGGTTCCGATGTAGGCAAAAGCCATCTGAACGCCGATCAATGCCTGAGAACGGTCCGCACCAAAATTGGAAGGTGTGGAATGGATGATGCATGGGTAAACGGGAGCACATCCAAGACCGATCAGGACGAGGCCGATTAAGGAAAGTGTGGTGCTAAAAGGAAGGAGTATGGCAATGATACCCAGAAGTATGATCGCCTGACCTAAACGGATCATGGCAGTATCACTGAGTTTCATGGTAACAAAGCCACTGATTCCACGCCCAAGTGTGATGCCGAGGAAGAACAGAGCGGCATAACTGGCAGCCACTTCTTCGGTAAGACCACGATATAAGGCGAGGTAACTGCTTGCCCATAAACCGGTTGTCTGTTCCAGCGCACAGTAGCAGAAGAAAGTGATCAGAACTTCTTTTGCACCGGGAATGGCAAATATTTCTTTTAAAGTGAGAGATTTGCCGTGAACGGTTGTATTTTTTTCAGAGTCCGCTTCGGGAGTATCCGTAGCAGGGGTGACACCCGGATTCTTTTTCCAAAGAGGAAGGCTTATAAACAGAGCAATGGTAAGGGCAATCTGAATAAAAGAAATATAGCGGTATCCCATATTCCAACCCTTGCCGCCCGTCATGGCATAGGACATGATGTAGGGACCAACGGAGGCTCCGACACCCCACATGCAATGAAGCCAGCTCATATGTTTGCTGGAATAATGCAGTGCCACGTAATTGTTAAGGGAAGCATCCACACCGCCGGCACCGAGTCCGTAAGGAATTGCCAATAAAACGAGCATCCAGAAGGAGTTGCTGATGGAAAATCCAAAAAGTGCCGTAGCCGTAATGCCAACACTGACAGCCGTTACTTTTGCGGTGCCGAAACGGCGTGTCAGGCGGTCGCTTTGCAGGCTGGAAAAAATAGTACCCAGCGCAATAATCATGGAGATGATACCGGCATAGGATACGGGTACATCAAATTGCTGATACATGGTTGGCCATGCGGAACCAAGCAGCGAATCCGGCAGACCGAGACTGATAAAGGCTAAATAAATAATTGCTAATAATAAATGAAACATCTTGTTTTCCTCCTTGTAGTGTAATAAGATTATATCAGCGCATATATGCTTTTTATATGGGAAAACAACCATTTTTATATGATAAAATCGTCAAAAAGGTGTAAGGGGGAGTACTATGGCATTATCACCTTGTTGTGTGAGGATAAATGAGCAGCAAAGAGAATTGGTGGAACACGGTACGGCGGCATTTCCGATCGCCTGCTATCATGATGATCTCATAAGGGAAGAAGTGGTCTGGCACTGGCACGAGGAACTGGAACTGATCCTGGTGTCAGAAGGAACATCCCTTGTGGTCGTGGGAAGCGAAAAATATACGATCCCGGAAGGAAACGGGATTTTTATCAATAGTGGTGTTCTGCATGCGGCGTATGCAACGGATACGCCAAATTGCCGCTTTCATTCCATTGTGTTTCATCCAAGGCTTGTAGGCGGCAGCAGGGATAGTATTTTCTGGCAGAAATATCTGCAGCCGCTGTTAAAAGATGCTTCCTGCAGTGCGGTGTATTATGACCGGGAAGTGGATTGGCAGAGAGCAAGCCTGGATGCATTGGAAGAAGCATGGCAGGCTTGTGTACAGGAAAATGAGGGATTTGAATTTTACGTGCGTGAAAGGATGTCGCAGATTATATTCCGTCTGGCGGATAAAGGTGTGGGAAGGCAGGATATTGTGTCGGAGAAAAGTGTGCGGAATGAAGAACGCATGAAAAATATGCTCCAATACATTCATGAACATTATATGGAGGAGTTAAATACGACACAGATTGCAGAAAGTGCTTCCATCAGTGCTAGTGAGTGTTTGCGTTGTTTTCATGCCATGATCGGAACCACACCCATTCAGTATGTGAAACAGTATCGCATCCTTTGTGCGGCTGAATTATTAAAAAGCACCTCCATGAAAGTAGTGGACATTGGCATGAACTGCGGTTTTCAGGATATGAGTTATTTTTCCAAGACATTCAAGGAAATGCGTGGATACACACCGCAGCAGTACCGGAAAAAAGTTAAGCAGACAGCAAATCAGCGTGCGTCAGACAAAGAGGTAATCTGAAATGAAAGTATTATTAGTAGGAATCAATGCAAAATATATTCATTCGAATCCGGCGATCTATTCGCTGGCAGCGTATGCGGAGCGTTTTACGGATGAAAAAGGGGTATCCTTGCGGGAATATGTAGAGATCGCAGAGTACACGATCAATCAGCAGATAGAAGGGATTGAGGCGGATCTGTATAAAAAGAGACCGGATGTGATCGCCATTTCCTGTTACATATGGAACATTTCCATGGTGTATACGCTGATCGCAGATCTTCACAAGGTAATGCCGGGGGTTTCTATCTGGCTGGGAGGACCGGAGGTTTCTTTTCATCCGGATCAGATCATGCAGAGATTTCCTTTTTTGGAAGGAATTATGATTGGCGAAGGGGAGCAGACTTTTGTAGAATTAGTAAAGAGGTATGCGGACGGGGAAACGGTACGGACGCAGAATCTTATAGCAGGACTCTATCTTTCCACGGGCTATACGCAGGAGAGGGAATGCCTTCCGATGGATGAGATTCCGTTTTTGTATGGGGATCTGAAAGAATTTGAAAACCGGATCGTGTATTATGAAAGCAGCAGGGGCTGTCCGTTCAGGTGCAAATACTGTCTTTCTTCCATAGATAAGAACCTTAGATTCCGTAGTCCGGATCTGGTAAAACGGGAGTTGCAGTTTTTTCTGGACAGAAATGTGCCGCAGGTTAAGTTTATTGACCGTACATTTAATGCAAAGCACGAGCATGCGCTGGCAATCTGGCGTTATATAAAAGAAAATGATAACGGAATCACGAATTTTCATTTTGAGATCTCAGCAGATCTTTTAACAGAAGAAGAGATCCTTCTTTTACAGTCCATGCGGGAAGGACTGGTGCAGTTGGAGATCGGAGTGCAGTCCACAAATGCGGAGACCATACGCAGCATTAACCGCACGATGAATCTGGAGAAACTCAAAACTGCGGTAAAAAAGGTCAACGAAGGGCAAAACATCCATCAGCATCTGGATCTGATCGCCGGGCTTCCGTATGAGGATTATGATTCGTTTCACCGTTCTTTTAATGATGTGTATGCGATGGAACCGGAGCAATTGCAGTTGGGATTTTTAAAGGTTTTAAAAGGATCGGCAATGGAAGAAGAAGCAAAGGAATATGGCATTGTGTACCGGGAGGAACCGCCGTATGAGGTTTTGTCCACTAAATGGCTTTCCTTTGCTGATGTGATCCGGTTAAAACAGATAGAAGAAATGGTAGAACTCTTCTATAACAGCGGGCAGTTTTCTTATACAATCCGTTTTCTGGAACTGGTTGTGGGAGATGCCTTTTTGCTCTATGAAATGTTGGCAGATTTTTATGAATACAATGCGTATCCTGTGGCTACGGCAAAGAGAATTTCTCACTATGAGCATCTGCTGCAGTTTGTCGGCGAGTACTTTGCAAAAAGGAAATACGATAGCAAGACAGCAGAACAGATGAGGGAATTGTGCCGTGAGTATCTGGTGTTTGATGTGTATCTGCGGGAAAATATGAAAACCGCTCCGGCGTTTGTAAAAGATCAGTCCGGGTATAAGGATTTTCTACGGAATTTTTATCAAAAAGAAGAGATACAGAGACAGATTCTGCCGGATTACGGTGTTTTTGACAGCAAACAAATGGCGAAAATGACACATGTGGAATTTTATGACTATCCGGTCTGGGATAAGTCATTTACAGATGTAAAAGATATCCTGAAAAGTAAGTTTTTAAAACCGCAGCCGGTCTTATTTGATTATAAAAACCGCAGCCGGGTATCAAAAGACTGCCGGTTTGTACGGATATGATGAAAAGAGGATTGTTATGGCGAGTAAAAAAATACTGGCGATTCTGGATGCCATGGATCAGGAATACGGAACGGAGTTTACCTGTTATCTGAATCACGAGAATGCATGGCAGTTGTTGATTGCAACTATGTTAAGCGCACAATGCACGGATGCAAGGGTCAATCTGGTCACCAAGGATCTGTTTGTAAAATATCCGTCGGTGGAGGCTTTTGCAAATGCCGGTTTAGAGGAATTAGAGCAGGATATTCATTCGACCGGGTTTTACCATAATAAGGCGAAAAATATCATTGCCTGCTGCAAAACCCTGATGGAAAAATACGATGGAGAGGTACCCGCAGATATCGAATCACTGACTTCCCTTGCCGGGGTGGGACGCAAAACGGCAAATGTGATCCGCGGAAATATTTTTCACGAACCAAGTATCGTGGTGGATACCCATGTGAAACGCATTTCCAATAAACTGGGATTTACAAAGGAAACGGATCCGGTAAAGATCGAATATGATCTGATGAAGAAACTGCCAAAGGATCATTGGATCCTGTGCAATATACATCTGATACGCTTAGGTAGAACGGTCTGCAAAGCACCGACTCCCAAATGTGAAGAGTGCTTTTTGAAGGAACTGTGTCCAAGTGCCGGAGCAAAGAAAACGGGAAAGAGTAAAAAAGCACAGCCATAAAGGAGTAAATAAGGAGCAGAAGATGATAAAGGATTTTGTTTCGATTGATCTGGAAACAACGGGGCTTCTTGTAAAAGAAGATCGCATCATAGAACTGGCAGCAGTGCGTTTTCGGGATGGAAAAGAAGTGGATTGTTTTCACACCTATCTGAATCCGGAAAGAGAGATTCCGCAGCGGATTACGGAACTGACGGGGATCACTTTTGAAATGGTAAAAGATGCGCCGCATTTTTCGGATATTTATCAGGATATATTGGATTTTATCGGGGATGACGTGTTAATGGCGCATCATGTTTCCTCTGATTATGCTTTCCTGAAAAGAGCCCTGATCAATCAGATGCCGCCGGAATGGGGGAAGAAAAATGGATTCGAAAAACTGGGAATGGATACTTTGAAACCGGCACGAAATTTTCTTCCCACGTTGGAGAGCAAAAGTTTAGGCGCACTCTGTGAATATTACAAGATACCATTGGATGCCCACAGAGCGTTGGAGGATGCAAGGGCAACGGCAAGCCTGTATTTTAAACTCTGGGAAGAATTTGGCGATACGAAGAATCCGGATTCGTCAAAAAATGCATTATTTTTGCCCCGTCCGCTCATTTATAAGGTAAAAAAAGAGTGCCCCGCAACAAGGGCACAGAAAGAACGGTTATATCGGGAACTGGATAAGCATAAAATAGTTCCGGAGTACGAAGTGGAAGGGCTGACCAAAAATGAGGCTAGCCGATATCTGGATAGGATTCTTTCAGAGTACGGACGATAGGATTTTTCATGGCGGAGCGTAAGGTATCTGCAATCGCAAGAAGTTGAAGGATCTTTTCATCCCGGCCGTTTTCATGATAAAGGGATGCTGCAAGGTAATACGTTGCGCTGATATCGGTCCGGATATCGAGCGCAAATTCTAAAACGATCAGTGCCTCCTTGTGATGCCCCAGTTCATAGAGCCGTTGTGCCCATGCCTGAAGGGTGCGGACCAAAAGCGTATAGTTCTGGTCGTACTGGCTTAGGACGGTGATATTGGCAGTTCCGTATTCTAATTTCAGATCCGTGTTGGTAAAACCGGTAAAATTAACGATCTTCTGGTCGCGCAGATCCTCCAGATCCCGCAGACAGGAAGCGATCCCTTCGTCTTCTTTTTCCGTTTCCGTGGGAAGGTTATCAAAAGGAATGGAGATATAGTCCAGATCATCCAGTGGTTTTTTACGGACGGAGTTGGCTTTGTATTCTTTTTCCCAGAATTCCTGCTCTTTTTGCTTCTGCGTTTTGTTATTCTTTTTATTGGTGGAAGCAATTGCAATAATAAGGACGATAGAACTTGCCAAGATTATGAGATTCATAGTATAATATCCTTTCAGTAACAGATAATTTGTTGTTGGTTTTGTATGAAAGTAAGGTGAAAAATATGTTTAATATGAACAATAAAAAAACACGTAAGATTGTATCTTCCATTATCATACTGATCGTGGTGGTTACAATGGTATTTACAACGATCGCAGCTGCATTATTGTAAGGTTGCATTTGTTGCTACAGTAGACTTTAACATATTTTCAGAGGAATAGAAATAGGTTATTTATTATGAAAAAATTGATCAAGGTTATGTTAGGAGTTTCCATTTGCATGTGGTTATCCTGTCAGGGGATGACGGTTCTGGCAAAGGGAGAAGATACGATTCTAAATGGAGTTTATATTGCGGATGTGGACGTTTCCGGAATGACGGCGGCGGAGGCCAAAGACGCTGTCAAACAGATGATAGAAAAAAGGATGGAAACGCAGATTACTCTTTATTGTGCAAACAATAATGAAGTGGGGGTAACCCCTTCCCAGCTGGGAATGGAGTGGAGCAATCCGGAAGTTATTCAGGAAGCCGTTACACTGGGCAGAGTCGGAAATATAATTGAACGTTACAGGATTAAGAAAGATCTGGAAAGAGAGAATTATATTTTACCCGTAAACTATACGCTGGATAAGGAATTGCTGGGTCAACTGGTAGAAAACGACTGTGCTTCCTTTGATCAGGATGCACAGGATCTGTCCCTGACCAGAGTAGATGGAGAATTTCAGATAACGGAGGGGAAACCGGGCGTTCATCTGGACGTGGAATATGCAAAAGATGTTTTGGAGGAGTTTGTGCTCCATGAATGGGAAGGCAAGGAAGTAGTCTTTACCCTTCCGATTATCAAAGAGGAACCGAATGGAACCATGGCGGAATTACAGCAGGTAAAGGATATTCTGGGTACCTACACGACGAATTACGCTACTTCATCGGCATCCCGTGTGGCAAATGTAGAAAATGGGACACGCCTTATAAATGGGATAACATTATATCCGGGAGAGACCTTTTCCATGTTGGAACTGGTGACACCCTTTACGGAGGCAAATGGCTACCGTATGGCGGGATCCTATCTGAATGGTATGGTTGTGGATAGTCTGGGCGGTGGTATCTGTCAGGTGTCCACTACATTATACAATGCCGTTTTGCGTGCAGAGTTGGAAGTATCGGAGCGAAGCAATCATTCCATGAGTGTCACCTATGTTCCGTTATCTGCGGATGCGGCGATTGCGGAGTCCGCCGGTAAAGATTTCTGTTTTGTCAACAATTCGGATGCACCGATCTATATCGAGGGTATCACAACCCCGGATAAACAGGTTACGTTTACTATCTACGGAAAAGAAACAAGAAGTGCCGGTCACAAAGTGGATTATGTAAGTGAAGTTACGGAGACGATACAGCCTACAGTAGAAAATATTATTCAGGATGCAACAAAGCCGGTTGGATTTACCAAGATTCAGTCCGCTCATGTGGGCTACAATGCAAGACTGATCAAGGTGGTATATGAAAACGGCGTAGAGACACAGAGGGAAGTCGTAAATAAGAGTAGTTATAAGATGGTTCCCCGCACAGTAACGGTTGGTGTTGCAACGGACAATCCGGATGCGTATAACCAGATGCAGGCAGCGATTGCGACGGGCAGCATAGATCATGTATGTGCAGTGGCAAACAGCATTGTGACACCGGTTCAGCCACAGGTTCCGCAGGATCCTAATGTGGTGCCGGACATTTAATAAACAAAAGATTGCAGGATGATGCACGGACAAAGGAAGTTTGGTTATGAAAATAGGAAAAGTACCGGAGCGCGTGTTAAAGCGTTCTGTTCTTAAATATTTAAAACCAAATAATGAATATATGAAAAAGGGCGCAGCCATAGGGGCAGATTGCGCCCTTTTTTCAAACAATGACAGGACTTTGGCAATAGCCACAGCCTCTGTCAGTGGGGAAAAAGGTAATTTACAGGCGACACATGCCATATTGCGCGCGTGCAATAATCTGGCAGCAGAAGGAGCAAGTCCGTTTGCCGTTCAGTTACATGTTATGCTTCCCGAGCGGTATCGTGAGATCGCCTTGAAGCGCATCATGGAAGCAGCAACAGATACTGCAGGATCGTTACGGGTAACGATCAGTGGCGGTCATACGGAAACATTGCCGGATATCCAGACTCCGATCGTGTCGGTTACGGCTTTGGGATATCAGGATAAGGATACCGCATCTGCGAAGATATCTCCCGGACAGGAGATCATTATGAGCAAATGGATCGGGATCGGTGAGACGGCACGTCTCGCCAGGGAAAGGGAAGACGAACTTCTGACCCGATATCCCGCATTTTTTATAAAGTCCGCACAGAATCTGGAACAGTATTATTCCATACTTCCGGAGGCTGCCACCGCCGTTAAGTCCGGCGTCAGCATGATGCATGATGTTGCAGGGGGCGGCATTTTTGGAGCACTCTGGGAACTGGGCGAAAAGGCTGGTGTTGGACTGCAGATTCATCTGAAAAAAATACCGATTAAGCAGGAAACCGTTGAAATCTGTGAATTCTTTGGCTATAACCCTTATGAGATGCGCTCGGACGGAGCGATGTTATTTATCACAGACGAAGGGCATACATTAGTAGAGGCTTTACGGAGTCAGGGAATAGAAGCAGAAGTAATTGGTGTGGTCACGGATGACAATGACAAAGTGATTATAAATGAGGAGGAAAAACGTTTCTTGGAACCTCCGGGAAGATAACAGGAAAGGAAATTATTATGCGAGAAAAAATTTTACAGGTAATTGAAAAAAACAGCCGGATCGATATCAAAGAATTATCGATCATTTTGGGTTGTGAAGAAATTGACGTAGCCAACGAGATTGTAAAGATGGAAGAGGAAGGCGTGATCTGCGGATATCACACTCTGATCGACTGGGAAAAAACATCCATCGATAAAGTATCCGCATTGATCGAAGTAAGGGTAACACCTCAGAGAGGACAGGGATTTGACAATATCGCAGAACGCATTTACAAATATCCGGAAGTAAACGCAGTGTATCTGATTTCCGGAGGATACGATCTTCTGGTAACACTGGAAGGAAAATCCTTAAAAGAAATCTCCGGCTTCGTTTCCGATAAACTTTCCACGCTGGACAGCGTACTGAGTACGGCAACACATTTCATCTTAAAGAAGTACAAAGACCACGGTACCATTCTTGCGAAAAAGATGGAAGATACAAGAGAGAAGATAATGCCATGAGAAACCCGTTAGCAGACAAAGTTGTAGACATTAAGCCATCCGGAATTCGTAAATTTTTTGATGTGGTCAGCGAAATGCCGGATGCAATCTCACTGGGTGTGGGGGAACCTGATTTTGATACGCCGTGGCATATCCGGGATGAGGGTATTTATTCCTTGGAAAAAGGACGTACCTTTTACACCTCCAATGCGGGACTTATGGATCTTAGAAAAGAGATCTGTGTTTATTTGAACAGAAAGTATGATGTGTCCTATGATGCGGCACATGAAACCGTCATTACCGTAGGTGGGTCTGAAGCAATTGATATGGCACTGCGTGCCATGGTCAATCCCGGTGATGAAGTGCTGATTCCCCAGCCGAGTTATGTTTCTTATGAACCCTGTGCCATATTGGCAGGGGCAACACCTGTGATCATCGATCTGAAAGCAGAAAATGAGTTCCGTCTGACAGCACAGGAACTGAGAGATGCGATTACGGATAAAACCAAGATTCTGATTCTTCCGTTTCCAAATAACC
Source organism: uncultured Lachnospiraceae bacterium (assembly GCA_964386235.1). GTDB lineage: Bacteria > Bacillota > Clostridia > Lachnospirales > Lachnospiraceae > RGIG8767. The sequence continues at coordinate 10,858 of CAYLSH010000028.1, forward strand.
CAACGGGTGCGATCATGGAAAGAGAAGATCTGGAAGCCATCGCAGAAGTTATTTTGGAAAAGGACTTGTTTGTAATCTCGGATGAGATTTATTCGGAACTTACATACAAAGGAAAACACGTAACAATCGCATCTTTGCCCGGAATGAAGGAAAGAACGATTCTGATCAATGGTTTTTCCAAGGCGTTTGCCATGACGGGATGGAGACTCGGTTATGCCTGCGGTCCGGCAGTTATCATAGAACAGATGACCAAGATCCATCAGTTTGCGATCATGTGTGCACCAACGACCAGCCAGTATGCGGCGGTTGCAGCACTTCGTGACTGCGATGAAGATGTGGCGCAGATGTGTGAATCTTACAATCAGAGAAGACGCTATCTGATGCATGCGTTTAAAGAAATGGGACTTCCCTGCTTTGAACCGTTTGGGGCATTTTATGTATTCCCCTGCATCAAAGAATTTGGCATGACCAGTGATGAATTTGCAACGCGCTTTTTACAGGAATTTAAAGTGGCGGTTGTACCGGGAACGGCATTTGGTGATTCCGGTGAGGGATTCCTTCGAATTTCCTATGCATATAGTCTGGAGAATCTGAAAGTAGCCATCGGACGACTGGCAGAATTCGTAGAAAAACTACGAACAGAGCAAAACAGGTAAAGAGTATGGAATGGCTGATATGGCATGGCTGTATCAGCCATATTCAAATAATGAGGTAAGAACATGAACATTGTACTGCATCAGCCGGAAATACCGGCAAACACCGGCAACATAGGCAGAACCTGCGTGGCAACCGGAACAACGCTGCATCTGATCGAGCCGCTTGGCTTTAGTTTAAGTGAAAAAAATCTAAAACGAGCCGGAATGGATTATTGGGATAAACTGGATGTCAGAAGATACGTTAATTTTCAAGACTTCTTAGAAAAGAATCCAAATGCTAAGATCTGGATGGCAACGACCAAGGCAAAACATGTTTATACGGATGTGGAATACGGCCCGGATGACTATATTATGTTCGGGAAAGAAAGTGCCGGTATTCCGGAGGAGATTCTGGTGGATTATGAGGATACCTGTGTGCGTATTCCCATGTTAAATGAGATCCGTTCTTTGAATCTCTCCAATTCCGTCTCCATTGTATTGTATGAGGCTTTGCGCCAGAACAATTTTTCCCACATGCAGTTGGAAGGGGAACTTCACAGACTGCATTGGAAGGAATAAAAAAGGAGCAGTTTGCTGCTCCTTTTTTACATATCTTCATCATCATCTACAAGAGGGAGGGAAAAGATAAATTCAGTTCCGACTCCTTCTGTACTGATGACATTAATGTTCTCATTATGGGCATGGATGATTTCTTTCGTGATAGAGAGTCCTAATCCGGTGCCTTTTTTATCTTTGCCTCGTGAGAGGTCCGTCTTGTAGAATCGATCCCAGATCAGTTTCAGGCTGTCTTTGGGAATACCAATACCACTGTCTTTTACGGAAATAAAGACTTTTTGATGTTTTTCCGTTGTTTCGATCTTGATTGTAGAATCATGGTGCGAAAATTTGATGGCATTATCCAAAAGATTGTATAAAACCTGTTGGATTTTGCCCATGTCGGCGTTCACCAGGAGATGTTCTCCGGTTAAGACCAGTTCCACAGAGATTCTTTTCTGATTCAGTGTGCCTTCAAAAGAAGCCGTTGTATTGCGGATGATCTGGTTGATGTCAAATACCGTTTTTTCCAAAACCATACCGCGCATGTTCAGATTGTTTAAAGTAAGAAGGCTGTTGGTCAGTTTGGTCAGACGTTCGGTTTCATTTAAAACGATTCCCAGATATTTTTCATGCATTTCAGGTGGTATTGTGCCATCCAGCATTGCCTCCAGATAGCCCTTGATGGAAGTCAGCGGGGAACGGAAATCGTGGGAAACATTCGCAATAAATTTTTTCTGCCCGTCTTCATTTTTAGCAATCTCACTTGCCATATAGGAAAGAGCCGCGGCAAGATACCCAATCTCATCGTCACTGTCTACGGATAATTCATAGTGCATATTGCCGGAAGCATACTGTTCGGTAGCCGCCGTGATCTTTTTGAGCGGAATATATACAAATTCCGTAATGAAAAACAGGATGATCAGGGAAAGCAAAAACAGGATAATTAACGTTATGTAGGAAATCGAAAGCAGGCTTTCCTTGGATGCCTGCAGCGTATCCATCGAAGTATGGATCACTACATAGCCCTGCACTTTATAGTTGGTGGTAATGGGAGCAAATACACTAAGCATCTCAGTATCAAAAGAATCAAAGAAATTACCAACCGTATAATAGGAATCGACGGTAATGGTCGGATCAAAATTCTCAATTAACACTTCAGTGGATACATCCAAAGGAGTGTCCGTGCTCAAGATCAGACGACCGGAAGGATTGATGATCCAGATCGTGGAATCAATAAATACATCGATGGCATCCAATTGTTTTTTTACGGTATCCAGCGAAATGTCGTTAGTGTACAGATCCGATGCGTACGAATTGGCAATCAGGGTTGCTTCTTTATAAAGCGATTCTGCTTTGTCACGTTTCAACTGTTCCAAGGTCATGGTGGACACAAAGGTGGCAACAACAAAAAATCCAAAACAACCAAAAATCACGTATGCAAGACAAAATTTCAGATAGAGGGTTTTCCTCATACTCTCACCTCGAATTTGTAGCCGATACCCCAGATGGTTGCAATCTTCCAGGAATCGTGATCTTTTATCTTTTCACGGAGACGCTTGATGTGTACGTCCACGGTTCGTGTGTCCCCTATGTACTCATATCCCCAGATCTGATCAAGGAGTTGCTCCCTGGTAAATACATGGTTGGGTGAAGAGGCTAAAAAGTATAACAATTCCAGTTCTTTCGGAGGCATGTCAATGATCTTACCCATATAAACTACGGAATAGTTGGTCTGGTTGATCGAAAGATCCGGATATTCCACGCATTTGACAGCCGGGTCGGCAACCGGTTCGGGAGCTGCTTTGTAACGACGGAGCACGGCTTTTACACGTGCTACCAGTTCTTTGGAGTCAAACGGTTTTTCCATATAGTCATCTGCACCCAGTTCCAATCCCAACACCTTGTCAAAAACCTCCCCTTTTGCGGAAAGCATGATGATGGGGGTGGCGGATTTGCCACGGATCTCACGACATACCTGATAACCGTCAATGCCGGGAAGCATCAGATCCAAAAGAATCAGGTTGGGGGAAAATGTATCAAAAGTAGTCAAAGCCGATTCGCCATCATTTACGATCTGTGTTTCAAAACATTCCTTTGTCAGATACAGAGAGATCAGTTCTGCGATATTATTGTCGTCATCAACGATCATGATTTTTTGTTTTGCTGCCATAGTTTTCCTTTCTGCCTGGGGCAATCATCTGTTTTATTTCTCCTTAAACACGGCTATGGTAACGCCGGCATCTCCTTCACCAAATTCTCCAAGGCGGAAGGAATCCACATACTTGGTGCGGCGAAGGTGCTTCTGTACCGCATTGCGGAGAGCACCGGTGCCTTTGCCGTGAACGATTCGTACACTCTTTAGGTGGGCAAGATAAGCATCATCTAAATATTTGTCCAGTTCGGACAAGGCTTCGTCCACCGTTTTTCCCAGAAGATTGATCTCCGGGGAAATGCTGTAGGTTTTGGACATCTTGATCTTGCCGGCATTGGTCTTTTGCGTCGTTTTCGATTTGCTGATCGTGGGTTCGTCCGGAATCAGGATCAGGTCACTAATGTTGACATTAGAACGCATGATGCCGCATTGAACAAATAGATTTCCTTTTGCATCGGGAAGGGAATTGACCGTTCCGCGCATTCCCAAAGAAAGAATCTTAACACTGTCACCTAACTGAAGTTGTCCCGGTTTTAAAGGTTTGTGGGACGTTTCTTTATTTTTAACAGAGAGATTCTCGGATGTATTTTTCAATTTGTTGCGGACTTTATCACGCGACTTTTCCAGATCACTCATGGAGGAACCCTGGGAGGCTTTCTGGAAGGTACGGATGGTCTCATCGGCAACATCCTTGGCATCTTTTAAAATCTCCCGTGCTTTTTCGTTGGCTTCCCTTAAAATCCGTTCTTTGGACTGATCAATTTTATCCTGTTTGTTCTTTAACTGCTCCTGATGCGTGCGGATACGTTCTTTGTAGGCGGCAATCTCTTCTTTTTCTTTTTCGATGGCTAGCCTTCTGCTTTCCAGATCCGCAAGAAGGTCCTCAAAACTTTCTTTTTCCTGTGTGATATGTTCTTTGGCGGCTTCGATCAGTTCATCCGAAAGACCGAGGCGGCTTGAGATCGCAAAGGCATTACTTTTTCCCGGGACACCGATTAACAGGCGGTATGTGGGAGAAAGGGATTCCACATCAAATTCACAACAGGCATTTTCGACGCCGGGAGTACTCAGGGCGTATACTTTTAATTCACTGTAATGTGTGGTTGCCATGGTGCAGATATTCTGTTTGTGCAGATGATCCAGAATGGCAATGGCAAGGGCGGCACCTTCGGTAGGATCGGTACCGGCACCTAATTCATCAAATAAACAGAGCGAATCTGCGGATGCCTGTTCTAAGATCGACACATCATTTTTCATATGGGATGAAAAAGTGGAAAGATTTTGTTCAATGCTCTGTTCATCCCCGATATCAGCAAACACTTCCGTAAAAATAGAAAGTTTAGAGCGATCCGCGGCAGGAATGTGCAAGCCTGCCTGTCCCATCAGAGTAAGGAGTCCCACTGTTTTTAAGGAGACGGTCTTACCGCCCGTATTCGGACCGGTTACAATCAAAAGATTAAAATCATCTCCCAGACGGATGTCGATGGGAACCACTTTTTTCGGGTCGATCAGTGGATGGCGACCTTTCCTTATATTTATAATGTGCTCTGTATTAAATACCGGTTGCGTGGCATTCTGCTCTAAGGCGAGTGCACCTTTTGCAAAAATAAAATCAAGAGTGGTCATGAGACGCTGGTTGGCAGCGATTTCTTCACTGTGTTCCCCTGCCATGGCACTTAAAGTAGCCAGAATGACTTCAATCTCTTTGTCTTCTTCTATAAATAATTCACGTATCCTGTTGTTGAGTTCCACAACGGCGGTCGGTTCGATAAACAGAGTGGATCCGGTAGATGACTGGTCATGTACGATGCCGGGAACCTGACTTTTGTATTCGGCACGAACCGGAAGACAATAGCGGTTGTCACGCATGGTAATGATGGCATCCTGCAGATATGTGCGATAGGAACCGTTTACCATGGAATTGAGCTGATGTCTGATTTTATCATTGGTCATTCCAATACTTTTACGGATATGCATCAGAGTTGAACTGGCATTGTCCGCGATCTCCTCTTCCGAGAGAATGCAGCGTCGGATTTCTTCGCTGACAGGAGTCAGCGGCTGTAACTGCTCAAAATATTGTGTCAGGGAGTCATCCGGCAGATCGGGACGTTCTTTTCGCCCATAGGCTTTGATGCGGTTGACGTTTTCTAATAGTCCGGCGATCTTTAGCAGATCCGCTGCGGAGAGGGAACCGCCGATCTCCAGAGTTTTGAGAGAACCGACCAATGGCTTGTTATTGCCAAAAGAAACTCCGTTTTTGCGGAGCAGACGTGCGAGAGCATCTGCGGTCTCCTGCTGGGCATGTATAATTTCGTCTCTGTCAGTGCCCGGTGTGAGTGCGAGACACAATTTTTGGCCGGGTGCGGAAGTTGCCTTGCTGACAAGACGTTCTATGATCTTATGGTATTCTAATGTCTGTAAAACTTTCGCGTTCATATGAGTACCTTTCTGAAAAATAACTATTTCCATGATAGCATATTTTAGCAGTGGCTGCGACTGTTTTTTCGATCAAATACAAATCCGTCCGGTTTACAAGAAGGGGGGAATCCGTTATACTGAAAATGCGCGTAATACATTTCAAAACAGCGTCCAGAAAGGATTTGAAATGGAAGATTTTGAACAGAACCAGAACTATGAGATGATAAAGGAGCGTATGAAAGAACGCCCGATCAATCGTAAGAAATTGATGAGAAGGATGATGATCACGGTTTCCATGGCGGTCATCTTTGGCGTGTTTGCCTGCTTTACATTTTTGGTCTTAGAACCGGTATTCAGCAATCTGCTTTATCCGGAGCCGGCACCGGAAGCCGTGGAACTGCCAAAGGAAGAAGATGAGGTTTTGCCGGAAGATATGCTGATCACGGAAGAAGAAACAACCATAGAGGTAAGACCCACCATTATTCAAAGAGACAGTGATGTGATAGAAGAGTATGTTTCTACATACCAGCGTCTTTATGAGATCACAACCGATTTCCGTAAGTCCATGGTAACAGTAACCGGTGTGAGTCAGGACGTGGACTGGTTTAATAATGAATATGAGAGCAGGGGATTACATTCCGGCATTGTATATGCGAGTACCTCCAAACAATTTTTGATTCTGGTGGATTCGCTGGATATGAAAAAAGCAGAGGAGATCACGGTGACCTTCCAAAACGGAGAAGCATTCACCGGGGAATATGTGCAGCAGGACAAAAACACCGGATTGTCGGTTGTGGCGGTTGCGCTTAATGAGATTCCGGAGGAAACCATGAATATGGTACAAATAGCCAGTCTGGGAAGTTCCAGACCGCTCAGTCTGCTTGCATCTCCTGTTATAGTGGTGGGAAGACCTTACGGCAATACGGAGTCGGTAGCATACGGGATGATTACGTCAAGAGGCAATCTATTAAGCATGGCAGACTGCAATTACGATTTGCTCACCACCGACATTTATGGAAGTAAAGAAGCGACCGGTTTTATGATCAACCTGTCCGGCGAAGTATTGGGTATTATCAAGCAGGATCATAATGCAGAGCCGGATAAGAATTTTCTTTCCGCAATAGGGATCACAGAGATAAAAAATACATTGGAAATAATGTCGAATGGAAGAGAAATGCCATACCTTGGAGTCAAGGGTATTGATGTTACCAAGGAAGCCAATGAATCATTGGGAGTTCCGATGGGAGCGTATGTTAAGGAGATCATAATGGATTCGCCGGCCATGAAGGCGGGCATTCAGAGTGGGGATATTATTATACGGCTGGGAGAAACAGATATTACTTCCTTTAAGCAATATACCGAGGAATTAGCGACTCACGATCCGGAAGAAACGGTAAATGTTGTGATCAAAAGACAGGGCGGCGAAGGCTATAGTGAGATCTCAATTCCCATTATATTAGGGAAATTAAAGTGAAAAGAACACATAGAAATGAGGCAGGATAAAGATGAAATATTTAAAGGATTATCATGATGGTGACAGAGTACATGACATTTACCTGTGCAAGCACAGACAGGCAGCCGTGACAAAGAACGGAAAACCATACTGGAACGTGATATTGCAGGATAAAACCGGAACAATGGATACAAAGGTCTGGGAGCCTAATAGTGCGGGAATCGAAGAATTTGATCCCATGGACTATATAGAAGTATACGGGGATGTGAGCAGTTTTCAGGGAGCATTACAGATCAGTGTAAAACGAGTGCGTCTGTGTCGTGAAGGAGAATATGATCCGGCAGACTATCTCCCGGTTTCCAAAAAAAATATCGAAGAAATGTATCAGGAACTGTTAGCAATGATACAACGTACCCAGAATCCGTATTTAAAAGAACTTCTGGAATCCATCTTTGTAAAAGACACGGAATTTGTTAAAAAATTCAAGAATTCTTCCGCTGCAAAATCCGTTCATCACGGATTTGTGGGAGGTCTTTTGGAGCATACAGTAAGTGTGGCAAAACTTTGTGAGTTTTACTGTGTGCAATACAAGTATTTAAACAGGGATCTGCTGATCACGGCGGCACTTTTACATGATATGGGAAAAACAAGGGAGATTTCTCCTTTTCCGTTAAATGATTACACGGATGATGGAAATCTGCTTGGACATATCGTGATGGGAGTGGAAATGGTTGGAGAAAAGATCAGGGAAATTCCCGGTTTCCCGACCGTTTTAGCAGGCGAGATCAAACACTGCATTTTATCCCATCATGGGGAATATGAATATGGTTCTCCCAAAAAACCGGCGATCATGGAAGCGGTAGCACTTAATTTTGCAGACAATACGGACGCAAAAATGGAGACATTCACGGAACTTTTAGACAATACGGAACAGACGGAGTGGCTGGGATTTAACCGATTATTTGAATCCAACATCAGGATCACAAAGATGGAGTAAGAAAGGCGGCGCACGGAAAACCGCGAAAGGCAATCTATGAAAAAGAAAGAAAATGTTTTGTTTCAAAAGAATCAGATGATTCAGGTAGAAATCTGTGATATGGGAACCGAAGGAGAAGGCATAGGAAAAATAGACGGATATCCGTTTTTTATCAAAGATGCTGTTATCGGTGACACGGTGGAAGCCAAAGTAATGAAGGCAAAAAAGAATTACGCATATGCAAGATTAGAGAAGGTGGTAACACCTTCTTCTTTTCGTGTGGAGCCAAAATGTGCCTATGCAAGACAGTGCGGAGGCTGTCAGCTTCAGTCGCTGGCATATGACAAGCAATTGGAATTTAAGAATGGAAAAGTAAAAAACAATCTGCTGCGTATTGGCGGATTTTCGGAAACCTTACTGGATTCCATTATGGAAACACCTGTCGGAATGGAAGAACCCTTTTACTACCGTAACAAGGCACAGTTTCCTTTTGGATATGACAAAGACGGGAATATTGTAACCGGTTTTTATGCCGGAAGAACCCATTCCATTATTGCCAATACGGATTGTGCATTGGGTGTAAAAGAAAATAAAGAGATTTTGGAAATCATTTTGGATTTTATGAGAACTTATGGCGTGAGTGCCTACGATGAAGAATCCGGGGAAGGGTTGCTGCGGCATGTATTGATCCGAAAGGGCTTTTCGACCGGGCAGATCATGGTCTGTCTGGTGATCAATGGCAAAAAAATCCCTTCTGCAGAGCAACTGATCGAAAAACTTGTACAGATACCGGGTATGAGCAGTATTTCTTACAGCATCAATAAGGAGCGCACAAATGTAATCATGGGAACGGATATCCAACTACTCTGGGGGAAAGAAAGAATCGAGGATACCATCGCAGATCTGACATTTTCCATTTCGCCCCTGTCTTTTTATCAGGTTAATCCGGTTCAGACAGAGCGTATTTATAGTCAGGCATTGGAATATGCCGGATTAAGCGGCAGTGAAACGGTATGGGATCTGTATTGCGGGATTGGGACCATTTCTCTTTTCCTGGCACGCAAAGCCAAAAAAGTATATGGCGTGGAGATCATCCCACAGGCAATAGAAGATGCAAAAGAAAATGCGGCACGCAACGAAATAGAAAATGCAGAGTTTTTTGTTGGAAAAGCCGAAGAGGTTTTACCAGAAAAGTATGAAAAAGAAGGTATCTATGCGGATGTAATCGTAGTGGATCCGCCGCGAAAGGGTTGTGACGAAGCATGCCTTCGCACGATGATCCACATGAGTCCGGCACGCATCGTTTATGTCAGCTGCGATTCCGCCACTCTTGCACGGGATGCAAAGTATCTGTGCGAAAACGGCTACGAACTGAAAAAAGTCAGGATCTTTGATAACTTTTCGCAGGGGGTACATGTTGAGAGTGTCTGTTTGCTCACGAGAAAAGTCGGGTAACGTCAAGTACAAGTGCTTGGCGTTATTGCGGCAGTCACCAAGGTCTTGTGTAAGCACAGACATTTCATTTATTGAAGTGTAATGATGTCATCAGTAAATTATTCGTTTAGAGGGGATAAGAACACAGACAGAAGGTTTCTAATACGGAGGATGATCCATGGAACCATTAAGTGTAGCAGAAAGGCTCAAAGATACAACAAGACATTGTTATACGAGAAATGGCAGACACGAAAGTGTGGCAGAGCATTCATGGATGATGACTTTAATGGCATTCTTTATGAAGTATGAATTTCCGAAAGTTGATATGGATAAAGTTATCAAAATGTGTATTATACATGATTTAGGGGAAGCATTTATCGGTGATATTCCAACATTTGAAAAGACAGAGGCAACAGAATATAAGGTTGCCTTTTCGGAATATTTGAAAGAACTAAGAGAAGAAATTCGGAAGGATACATTGGAAAAGATTGGAGAGTAGTATAATGGGGAGTACCGGTTGGAATGGTCTGACGGGTACTTTTTGTTTGCTATGTAACTACATAGTGACAATTTTGAGTCTTGGAAGTGGTGGCTTGTGCAAAATGAGTTTGATATAATTATTGTAAATTATTGGAGGTATTTTCATGGAGGAACTATTCGATAATGAATATAATTGAAAAGGAAATTGAGGTAAAGGATTATCTGACAAAATCCAATCTCCCTGCCAGTGATTATGTTATTAATCCATATGTAGGCTGTCCCCATGGATGTAAATACTGTTATGCCAGCTTCATGAAAAGATTTACAGGGCACAAGGAAGAATGGGGCACATTTATAGATGTCAAAAGATGTACAAAACCGATAAGCAAAAAGAAATTAAAAGGGAAGACGGTCTTTCTGGCATCTGTTACAGATTGTTATAATTCTTATGAGGAAAAATATTGTATAACGCAAAGTATATTAAAGCAGCTTTTGGATGTAGAATGTACAGTTAGTATTTCAACAAAGTCATCGTTGATTCTAAGAGATGTGGAATTGCTAAAGCAATTTAAGGATATATCGGTAGCTATGTCTGTTAATACACTGGATGAAGGTTTTAAGAATGATATGGATAAAGCAAGCAGTATTGAGACTCGCATGAATACGCTTAAAGTATTG
>CAYLSH010000029.1:0-12046 GCA_964386235.1 uncultured Lachnospiraceae bacterium
AACTTCTTAAAAAAATAATAAAAACACTGGAAGTCGCGGTCTTTGTATGCTATAATCGTAAAATGACTGTGATTATGGATAATTGCAAATAAATCACGCACTGTAAACCTGATTATGCAAGGAGGAAATAGATAAAAATGAGTGTACAGGTAGAAAAGTTAGAAAAGAATATGGCGAAACTGACAGTTGAGGTTTCTGCTGACGAATTAGAAAAAGCAATTGAAAAAGCATACCAGAAACAGAAAAAGAACATTACGGTTCCCGGTTTCCGTAAAGGCAAAGTACCTCGTATGATGGTAGAAAAGATGTACGGCAAGGAAGTTTTCTATGAAGATGCAGCCAACGAGATCATTCCGTCTGCTTATGAAAAAGCATATGATGAATGCGGGGAAAACATTGTTTCCACACCCAAGATCGAAGTAGTACAGATCGAAGCAGGCAAGCCTTTTATTTTTACGGCAGAAGTTGCATTAAAGCCGGAAGTAACACTTGGCGCCTACAAGGGAATCGAAGTGGACAAAGTAGATGTTACGGTATCCGATGAAGAAGTAGATGCTGAGATCGAAAAAGAAAGAGACCGCAATGCAAGAAGCATAAGCGTAACAGATCGTGCTGTACAGGATAAAGACCAGACAGTAATTGATTTTGAAGGATTTGTAGATGGTGTTGCATTCGAAGGCGGTAAGGGAGAAAATTATCCTCTGACAATCGGTTCCGGCGCATTCATTCCGGGATTTGAAGAGCAGCTGATCGGAAAGAATATCGGAGAAGAATGTGATGTAAATGTTACATTCCCGGAAGACTACCATGCAGAAGATCTTGCAGGCAAAGCCGCTGTATTTAAAGTAACGGTAAAAGAGATCAAAGAAAAACAGCTTCCTGATCTGGATGATGAATTTGCATCAGAGGTTTCTGAATTTGATACTCTTGCAGAATACAAAGAAGATGTTAAGAAGAACCTGACAGAAAAACGTGAAAAAGATGTTAAGAATGCAAAAGAAGATGCTGTAGTAGATGCGATCATCGAAAACGCAACCATGGAGATTCCGGAAGCTATGATCGAAACACAGCAAAGACAGATGGTTCAGGAATTTGCACAGAACATTCAGATGCAGGGTCTTTCTATCGACCAGTACTTCCAGTTCACAGGTTTAACAGCTGAGAAGATGATGGAACAGGTTAAACCACAGGCTGAAAAGAGAATCAAATCCAGACTGGTATTAGAAGCCGTTGCAAAAGCAGAAAACATCACCGCTTCTGAAGAAGATTTCGAAGCAGAAGTTGCAAAGATGGCTGAGATGTACAAAATGGAAGCAGATAAGGTAAAAGAATCCATCGGCGAAGAAGGCAAGAAGCAGATGATGGAGGATCTTGCAGTATCCAAGGCAGCAGAATTTGTTGTAAACGAAGCAAAAGAGAAATAAGACCAATATGCGGTTTCTGCTTACGGCGGAAGCCGCTACTCAATTAAAAATAAAAAAAGGAGGTTCATTTTATGAGTTTAATACCTTATGTCGTTGAGCAGACAAGCAGGGGGGAACGCTCCTATGACATTTATTCCAGATTATTAAAAGACAGAATTATCTTTTTGGGAGAAGAAGTAAACAGTACTTCTGCCTCCATCGTGGTAGCACAGCTTTTATTCTTAGAAGCAGAAGATCCGGAAAAAGATATCCATCTGTATATCAACAGTCCCGGAGGAGAAATCACTTCCGGTATGGCGATCTATGACACCATGCAGTATATCAAATGTGATGTGTCCACCGTATGTATCGGTATGGCAGCCAGCATGGGTGCCTTTTTGCTCGCAGGCGGTGCAAAAGGAAAGCGTTATGCACTTCCCAATGCAGAGATCATGATTCATCAGCCTCTTGGCGGTGCACAGGGTCAGGCAACGGATATTGAGATCACGGCAAAGCACATCGTGGATATCAAGCACAGACTCAATACGCTTTTATCCGAAAATACCGGTCAGCCCTATGATGTGGTAGCAGCCGATACGGAGCGTGATAACTGGAAAACTGCAGAAGAAGCTAAGGAATATGGACTGGTGGATGCCGTTATCTATTCCCATTCTGAAGCAGAAAAATAAGAAAATTTGCTCCGTGAATAACATATCGGAGACAAGAAAGGCATTAAAGAAATGGCAGGAAAATATTCTGACGGAAATATCAGATGTTCCTTTTGCAATAAAACGCAGGATCAGGTGAGAAAGATGATCGCCGGACCAACGGGCTCCGGGGTGTATATCTGTGCGGATTGTATCGACATCTGTGCGGATATCATAGAAGAGGAGTTTGAGGATGAAGAAGTCGTGGAAGAAACCACGTCTGAGATCAATCTTTTAAAGCCCGCAGAGATCAAGGAATTTTTAGATGAATATGTGATCGGACAGGACGAAGCCAAAAAGGTTCTTTCGGTAGCTGTTTACAATCATTATAAAAGGGTTACAAGCGAAGAAACCGATGATGGAGTGGAACTTCAAAAAAGCAATATCATCATGGTGGGGCCTACCGGTTCCGGTAAGACTTATCTGGCACAGACACTTGCCAAGATTATCAATGTACCGTTTGCGATTGCGGATGCAACCACACTGACGGAAGCCGGATATGTGGGAGAAGATGTGGAAAACATTCTTCTGAAACTGATTCAGGCTGCAGACTACGATGTGGAGCGTGCGCAGTACGGTATCATTTATATTGACGAGATCGACAAGATTACCAAAAAGAGTGAAAATGTTTCCATCACAAGGGATGTATCCGGTGAAGGAGTACAGCAGGCACTGTTAAAGATTATTGAAGGTACGGAAGCGAGTGTTCCGCCCCAGGGGGGAAGAAAGCATCCGCATCAGGAACTGATCCAGATCGATACTTCCAATATCTTGTTTATTTGCGGCGGTGCGTTTGACGGTCTTGAAAAGATTATCGAACAGCGACTCGACCGCAAAACCATTGGTTTTAACAGTGAGATCAGTGAATGTATTTCCGAAAAAGAAATCGGCAGGATTTTGACGCAGATGCTTCCGCAGGATTTAGTTAAGTTTGGACTGATTCCGGAATTCGTCGGACGTGTGCCGATTCATGTATCTTTGGAAGGTCTCGATGAAGAGGCATTGATTCGTATCGTAAAGGAACCGAAGAATGCATTGGTAAAACAGTATCGCAAATTGTTTTCTTTGGACGGCGTAGATCTTACATTTGATGAGGACGCCATCCGGGCGGTCGCTTCCAGGGCATACGAACAGAAAACCGGCGCAAGAGGACTGCGGTCAATACTGGAAAAGGCAATGATGGATGTTATGTTTACGATTCCATCCGACGAAAGCGTGACGGCGTGTGTGATCACAAAGGACGCTGTGGAAGGAAAGAGCCAGCCTAAGCTGATTCGCAATAACGGATAATCAGGATTACAAGCTGTGACACTAACGACAAAAAAATATGGGTTAGTGGCGCAGCTTTTTTACAGGAGAAAAAGAATGACAAATGAAAAAATGGACGATCAACTGACCTGTCCGCTGATTCCCTTACGGGGAATTACGGTTTTCCCGGGCATGATTCTTCATTTTGATCTGAATCGCAAAAAATCCATGGCTGCGGTCAATGCCGCCATGTCAAATAAACAGGAGATCATGCTCTGCTGTCAGAAAGAGGCAGAAACGGAAGAACCGGGTATGGAAGATTTGTATCCGGTAGGAACGATAGCGGAGATTAAGCAGGTAACAAAATTACCCGGCAATCTGATGCGGGTAATGGTACAGGGCAAAAAAAGAGCCACTCTGCGAGAGGTGGATCTTTATACCAATAAATACTATATGGCATCCGTGGAGGTCTATGAAGAAACACGCGGTGATATGGATGAAATGGAGGAGGCAGCGATGTTGCGCGCTTCCATGGAAACCCTAACAGGCTATTTAGAGGAGTATCCAAGGATCGGGAAGTCCCTTCAGAATCAGATACAGGGTTCCATGTATCTTTTTCAGGTAATTGATAAGGTGACGGCTAATATTCCCCTTCCTTACCCCAAAAAACAAAAGGTTTTGGCTGCTTTTGATTTGAAGGAGCGTTTTGAAACGTTCAACAAGATTCTTTTGGAGGAGATTGATATCGCGCGAATTCGCAAGAATCTGGCAGAAGAAATCAAAGGAAAGGTTGATAAAAACCAGAAAGAATACATTTTGCGGGAACAGTTGTCCTATATCCGCAAAGAATTAAACGGGGACGATTCCCTGACGGAGACGGAACGGCTTTTACAGCAGGTAGATAAATTACAGGCAAACGAAGAAGTAAAAGCGAAAATCCGCAAGGAGATCAACCGTTATGAAACAATTTCCAGCAGCAGTTCCGAAAGCAGCGTAGAGCGTACCTATATAGAAGCATTGCTGGAAATGCCGTGGGACAATGGCTCACAGGATAATACCGATCTTTCCCATGCAAAAGAAGTACTGGGAAAAAATCATTACGGCATGGACAAAGTTAAGGATCGTGTTTTAGAATTTCTTGCAGTACGCCAGATGACGGACAGAGGAGAAGCCCCGATCATCTGTCTGGTCGGACCTCCCGGAACCGGAAAAACTTCCATTGCCAAAAGTGTGGCACAGTCCCTGGATAAAAAATACCAGCGTATCTGTCTGGGGGGTGTTAGGGATGAAGCGGAGATTCGCGGACACAGAAGAACCTATGTGGGTGCCATGATGGGACAGGTGGCAAATGCCCTGCGCCATGCACAGGTTAATAATCCCCTGATTTTGCTGGATGAGATTGATAAAGTCAGCAATGATTACAAGGGGGATACGTTTTCGGCGCTTTTAGAAGTGCTCGATCCTGATCAGAACAAGCATTTCAGGGATCATTATGTGGAGTTGCCCCTGGATCTGTCACAGGTTTTATTTATCGCAACTGCCAATACGACTTCGACCATACCGCGTCCGCTCTTAGACCGTATGGAAGTGATCGAAGTGTCGGGATATACGGAGAATGAAAAATACCATATTGCCAAGGAACATCTGTTGCAGAAGCAGCTTTTAGCAAACGGCATGGAAAAGGGTCGTTTAAAGATTGCGGATAAGGCTCTGAAAGATATTATCCGCTACTATACAAGGGAATCGGGCGTGCGTGAACTGGAACGTAAGATCGGTACCGTCTGCAGGAAAGCGGCAAGACAGTATCTGGAAAACGATCATACGCCGATCCGGGTATCTTCCGTCAATCTGGAAGAATACCTTGGCAAGAAAACGTATACGTTACAGATGGCAAATAAAAAGAATGAAGTCGGTATCGTAAGAGGTCTTGCCTGGACACAGGTGGGCGGTGATACCCTTCAGATTGAAGTGGGAATTATGCCCGGAAAAGGGGAGATTGTTTTGACCGGACAAATGGGCGATGTAATGCAGGAGTCCGCCATGATCGGTCTGTCCTACATCCGTTCCATGGGATCCCGCTACAAGATTTCTCCGGATTTCTTTAAAAAGAACGATATTCATATCCATATACCGGAAGGTGCCGTTCCCAAAGACGGACCATCCGCCGGCATTACGATGGCAACGGCAATGATTTCTGCTTTTACGAAAAAGAAAGTGGACTGCAAACTTGCCATGACGGGGGAAATCACGCTAAGAGGGAAAGTACTGCCAATCGGTGGCCTGAAGGAAAAACTTCTTGCCGCTAAAACGGCGGGCATCAAAAAGGTACTGGTACCGGCGGAAAACCGCAAGGATGTGGAGGAAATCTCTGCAGAGATTACCGAGGGATTAGAACTTTTGTATGTGGAAACGATGGAAGAAGTGCTGGAGCATGCGCTGGTATAAGAAAGAGAGAAAATAAATGGTAATTAAGAGCGTAAATCTGGAGACAGTATGTGGTGTAACAAGTGTTCTTCCGCAAAATTCCATGCCGGAATTTGCATTTGCCGGTAAAAGTAATGTGGGAAAATCTTCCCTAATCAACGCACTGATGAATCGTAAGTCATACGCAAGAACAAGTGCACAACCGGGAAAAACGCAGACCATCAATTTTTATAATATCAACGAAGATATGTATTATGTGGATCTGCCGGGATACGGCTATGCGAATGCAAATGAAAAAGTCAAAGCGCAGTGGGGTGTGATGATTGAGAATTATCTTCATACCTCCGCACAGTTAAAACTGGTCTTTTTACTGATTGACATCCGTCATGCACCCGGGAAAAACGATGTACAGATGTATGACTGGATCAAAAAGAACGGATATGAGCCGGTCATTATTGCAACCAAATCAGACAAGATCAAAAGAAGCCAGGTGGATAAATGCTTAAAGGTAATCCGTGAGACACTGCACCTTGGAAAAGAAACGACGATGATTCCGTTTTCATCCCAGACAAAACAAGGAAGAGAAGAGATATATGAAGTAATAGAAAGGTATTTGTAAGTCCTATGGAAAAAACAGAATGGACCGCAAAAAGAAAATGGTTAACACTGCTTTTCTTATTATATTTAATCCTGATCATTAAGTTGATTGTATTTAAGTATCCGCTTTCCATGATGCAGGCAATCGTGGATTCCTGGCAGAAGGACGTGATTTTGGAAGGCCTGCATTCGGCGAATTTTATTCCGTTTAAAACGATCAAAATGTACATCCGTTATTATGATCTGCCGGGGCTTAGAAGTTTTGCAAACCTCTTTGGAAATGTACTGATTTTTATTCCGATGGGAGCCATGCTTCCTCTGGTGCATAAAGCCAGTAAAAAGCCGTTGATCATGCTTGTCAATGCGCTCCTTTTTATTGTGGGGATTGAGGTGTTTCAGTTGTTCTCCGCATTTGGTGCTTTTGACGTGGATGACATTATCTTAAATGGTCTGGGTGTAATACTTGGCAGAGCCATTTATCAGGTATTTTGGAAAGGCGAAAATCATTCGTAAAAATTAAGAAATGTTCCGTATGCATATGGAAATTCCTATGCTATAATGATTATGTTTTGTAGAGTATGGGGTGGTTTGTATGACACATATGGATAAGAGTATACGCAGAGTAAAAAACAGGTCGGCGCTATTTTTGCTCCCCAGTGTAACCGGGGTGGCACTGTTTTTTGTTCTGCCTTTTTTTGTGGTTATATATTATTCCCTGATTGACAATCCGATCTCTGCAAAGTTTGTATTTTTAGACAATTTCTATAAGGTTCTGACCAACAAAGCGTTTTTGCTTGCCTTGTCCAATACTTTTCGTTTTTCTTTTACCGCAGTGCCGCTTGTGATTATACTATCACTGGGGCTTGCTTTTTTACTGGACAAACCGCTTTTATATAAGAGCAGGATTCGTGCCGCATTTTTGAGTCCGATGATGGTGCCGGTTGCTTCCGTCATTTTGATCTGGCAGGTCTTATTTGCTTACAATGGTGTGGTCAATGAGTGGATCAGGATGTTTGGCGGAGGAAGCATCGACTGGTTAAAATCAGCGCATGCCCAGATTGTGATTGTCATGTTATTTATATGGAAGAATCTTGGATATAACATGGTTCTTTTTATGTCCGCCCTAGCCAATATTCCCAGGGAAGTGATCGAGGTGGCGGAACTGGAAAGTGCAACCAAATGGCAGATTTTCTGGGGGTTAAAGGTACGCTATCTTTCTTCGAGCATTTTATTTGTGACAATCCTTTCGTTGATCAATTCCTTTAAGATTTTTAGGGAAGTGTATCTTTTAACCGGGGATTATCCGTATGAATCCTTGTATTTATTACAGCATTATATGAATAATATGTTTGCTTCGCTGGATTATCAGAAATTATCAGCGGCGGCAATCATCATGAGTCTGTTCATGATCGTGCTGATCGGGATTCTGTTTATGGTAGAAAATCGGATGGGGAAAGACTTGGATGGCTAGAAAAACATACATAGAGAAACTGCATCGAAAAAAACTGAATAAGCAGAGGCGTTTACGTGTTTTATCCGTTTTTTTGCTTCTGGTGGCATTCCTTTTTTTAATTCCGATCATTTTTACGATCTGCAATTCGTTTATGACGCAGCAGGAGATCAGTGCCAATTATGGCATGATATTTGCCACGGGAGAAAACGGTTCCAAACAGTATGTGTCCGAAGTGGTCAATCTCAAATTCATACCGGATGAGGTGACCTTTGAACAATATAAGACGGTCTTACTGAAAAGCCCGGATTATCTGTTAAAATTCTGGAATTCCGTAATTCTTGTGGTGCCGATCGTGGTCTTTCAGTTAGTTGTGGCATTGCTTGCGGCATACGGCTTTACCAGATACAGGGGACGGTTGCGGGAGATTATTTTTTTTGCATATATCATTTTGATGCTGATGCCCTATCAGGTTACGCTGGTGCCGAATTTTATAGTATCGAAATGGCTGCATCTGATCGATACCAACTGGGCAATCTGGCTGCCGGGTATTTTTTCACCTTTTGCCGTATTTTTACTCACCAAATACATGCGAAGGATTCCTTACAGCATCATGGAAGCGGCAAAGGTGGATGGCGCAGGAGAGTTTCAGATATTCCGTTACATCTGTGCACCGCTTTGCACGGGAGCACTTGCCAGTGTGGCAATCCTGATTTTTATTGATTACTGGAATATGGTGGAACAGCCGTTGATCTTACTGACGGATTCGGATATGCATCCTTTGTCCGTATTTTTATCCAGGATCAATTCGGCTGAGATTGCACTTGCATTCGCGGTAGCATCGATCTATCTGATACCGACACTTTTGGTATATCTTTACGGTGAAGAATACCTGTTAGAGGGCATTGCCTATCAGGGCGGCATCAAGGGATAGAATCGCTACGACACCCATATAAAAAGGAAAGACAGCAGCAGACGAAATATAGAAAAACAGACAAATATCTATAATGGGATAAATGGATTCAAGGAAAGGGAAGGAAAATGGAAGAGAATACATACAAAATCCGCAAGGACAAAATTAAAAATATTGCGATCGTATTTTTAGCGGTTATGCTGGCGCTTACTTTTTTCTCAAACTCCATCTTAAACCGGGCATTGCCGGAGGTGGCAACCCAGATGGTCGCATATGACACGATCACGGAAAGAGTGCGTGGCACCGGCACGGTGACGGCGGATGATCCATACAAGATCGTAGCAAAGGACAGCCGTACCATTGAAAGTGTGGAAGTTGCACAGGGCGACATGGTCATGAAGGATCAGGTACTCTTCTATCTGGAAGATGCGGAAAGTGAAGAGTTAAAAGAAAAAGAAAGTGAAGTAAAGGCAAAGGAAGAGGAATTGAGCAAACTGGTGCTGGATTATATGACGGCACTTTTAAGTGTGGATGTGTCCACGCAGGCATACCAGAACATCGAAAATAACAATATTGCCAGTCTGGCAGTATACCAGGCAAAAATAGAGGAATCCCGTCAGAAGGTACAGAATGCACAGAATACCGTGGACAGTCTGAACAGACAGATCCTGATTGCCGGCATGGATTCGGAAAGCGACATTGACAGGGATACGGAACTGGCAATGGCAGAGGCAAATGCGGAAAGTGCTTCTAAGAGAGCGGCTGATGCAAAGGCGCAGATGGACAGTGCTGAAGCAACAATCAAGGCACTGGATGAGAAAGCAAAAGCGTCCGGAAATACCGGCAGCAGTACAGGAAGCAGCGCTGGAAGCGCAGAGGGTGGTTCCGCTGCTGTAGAAAGTGTCGGCAGTACGCTGGATGTTATTGCGGTGAAAAAAACACAGGAATATGAAGGGAAAATTTCAGACTACACGAATAAGAAGACCGCATTAGTGACTGCTTTAACTGATGCAACAACGCCCGGTGCTTCGTCATCGGAATCGGATCCGAAGCCATTTGAAGAGGGGGATTATTTTGGTTCGGACGGACTGCCTAAGAGCATGGATACCCTGGCCAAATTGCAACAGTATGTACATAAAGTGGATGAAGTTAATAATAAGACTATTGAAAATACAGAATTTAAAGCGTTTGTGGATGCCTATGAAAAACTTGCAGTAGCCAAAAAGGCAAAAGACGATGCGAATAAGGATGTATCCGATTACAAGGCTGCAAAAGCGGCACTTTCATCGGCACAGTCAGCATATGCCAATGCCAACAATGAATATAATACGTATCAAAGTAAAGTGAACAGCCTCAAAAATGCAAACGCCTCCGGAGAGGGCGACAGCAAAGAACTGCAAAACAATCTGAATATCAGTTTAGAAGATGCAAAAGCGGCTCTTGCAGCAGCCCAGAAAGAACAGGAACAGTTGTTAAAAGATGTCAGCAGTGAACTTTCTCTTTCCAGTCAGAATGACACGATTGCGGATACGGAAAAAGAACTGAAGGAATTAAAGGAAGAACTGGAAAAGGTAGAAGCCGAAGCAACGGATGCGACGATCGTATCCCCGGTGGAAGGTACGGTGATCAGCATCAGCAAAACGGCGGGAGAATCCACGGTAGCCACTGAGGAAGTGGCATTGATCCAGGTGGCGGGAAAGGGCATGAAATGCAGTTTTTCAGTAACCAATGACCAGGCTGCCAAAGTAAAAGTGGGCGATGTGGCAGAGTTACAGAACGCATGGTATTACGATGATGTCATGGTAACACTTTCTAAGATCAAACCTGATCCCGATGATCCGGGCAAACGCAAACTTTTGGAATTTACGGTGGAAGGTGCGGTACAAAACGGGGACTCCCTCTCGATTTCCGTTGGGGAAAAGAGTGCGGAATATGACTGTGTCGTGCCAAACAGTGCGATCAGAGAAGATAAGAATGGCAAATTTGTCTTGATCATACAGGAAAAATCCACACCATTTGGCAATCGTTATAAGGCAAAACGTGTGGATGCACAGGTTATGGCAAGTGATGAGACAAAGTCGGCGATCATGGCAGATATTGACAGTTGGGAATACGTGATCACAACTTCCAACCAGCCGGTAGAGGCAGGCGATCAGGTAAGACTTGCCAACTATTAAGAGAGAGTATTGGCTCAGAAATGAGGATTCGTGTGAAAAAATTTGGTGTAAAACTGAAAGAAGATTTATTCATACATTACCGGAAGCGATTTCTTTTGTGGCTGATCTGTCTGGGACTTTTTGCACTGGCGGCTTTATTTTCATGGATGGTCAGAAAGGATCTTTACGATCAGCAGGCAGCGGGGCGATGGTCTGCTGACGGGGATTACGCCCAACTGAGTTATTTTTATCCGCTGATCGAGGAACCGGTGGATTTTGATTTTCAGAATCTTCATCATCAGATCGAAGAGGAACTAAAGAAGTCCTCCATGGAAGCACAGGGCGAGAGCACCAGACTCTTTTTGGATGCCTACAGTACATCCGGAAAGATTACCTTATCAACGGATTATGGAGAAATGGAAGTAAATGCCGTGGGCGTTACGGAAGAATTTTTCCGGTTTCATCCGGTTCGCCTTCTGACAGGTTCTTATTTTGATGAAAATATGCTGATGAAGGATGGCATTATTCTGGATGAAGATGCGGCTTTTATGTTGTATGGCTCCAATGATGTGGTGGGAATGCCGGTTTATGTCGGCAGCGCGCAGTATTATATACGCGGTGTCGTAGAGCGGGAAGACAGTTATCTTGCCCAAAAAGCCGGTCTGGATTCGTCGTTATGTTACGTGCCGGTGGACACCCTTTTATCCTTGGGAATCAGGGAGGGCAGTTATACCTATGAGGTTTTGATGCCCAATCCCGTGGATGATTTTGCCAAAAATATCCTGCAAACGGTGCTGGGAGATACGGAAGGAAGAATGGAGATTATAGAAAACTCCTCCCGCTTTGCACCGGAAGCAAGAAAAGAAGTGATGTTTACTCTGCCGCTCCGTTCCATGAGCAACAAGGGGATCCTGTATCCTTACTGGGAAAATATTGCCCGGGCAGCAGAAGATATTGTGGCCGTTTTCTACGCCATCCAGATGATCACGTTTTTGCTCTTTGCAGTACTGACCCTCCGGTATCTGTGGTATCGCTTTCAAAACCGCACATGGAATCTCAGAACACTGTGGGAGAAAATACAGTTGATGTGGGAAAAGAGAAGAAATCCCGGAGTACCCAGAGTTTCAGGGAAAAAGGATAGACCCCCC
>CAYLSH010000029.1:12146-20822 GCA_964386235.1 uncultured Lachnospiraceae bacterium
TACGCAAGGTTTATGGGGAGAAGAATAGAAGTTCAGGTAAATTGGACGTATACGCTAAAAGTAGAAGGAAAAGCCCAAAAATCACACATAAATAATCAGATTTGAAAATAAATTGGGCATATACTGTTTGGAATATGAGAATATGCCCAAAAAATCAAATATTTCAAGAAATTGAGTAGAGAGTTTGGGCATCAGTGCAAGAAAAAAATGTATATGCCCAAACAGAGGTGGTATAAGCGGGTATTGGGTTCTTGCAGTGGGCATCAGTACAAGAAAAAAATGCATATGCCCAAACAGATAGTGAGTAGCAAGTGAAAAGATGTCGGGATCAGGAGTGAAGTGTGGGAAAGGAGAATGTTATATGCAAAAGTATATACGAAAGAGCATTATGGTTTTGATGTTGGGGGTGGCGTGTCTGGTAAGCGGATGCGGGAAGGATAAAGAAGAAGATGTTCAGATGCAGTCCAAGGAATATGTGTACTCCTTTACCCCGGTGAACGAACAGGTGCAGGACATGGAGGTATCCCAGGTCCTATACGCAGGGGAAAGCATTTTCCTGACCGGGTATCGCTATGAGTCCGTTCCCATGACAGAGGAAGCCATGGACGGCGATATGGCAGTAGAGGCGGCCGAAGAAGCCATGGACGGCGATATGGCAGTAGAGGCAGCCGAAGAAGCCATGGACGGCGATATGGCAGTAGAGGCAGCCGAAGAAGTATATGTCGATGACATGGCAGTCAATGAAGAATATATAGAGGAAGAAAAATATTATGAGTCCACAATGGAGAAGAGTTATCTTCAGATAAAACGACTGGATCTGGAAGGAAATCTGGTATCGGAATACGAACTCCCGATTGATCCGGAAAGCGGTCTGTACAGTATCTGTGTGGATGATGCTGCTAACAGTTATCAGGTTCTTTGTGAATATGGAAAGGATTTGTCCAATCCCAATTATGCAAGGGACGTGTACACGCTGATTTCCTATACGGAGAAGGGGGAGGAGCGTTTTCGTGTGCCCTTGGCGGAAGACCTGGGAGAAGAAGAATGGTATTATGTCAACCAGATGCTTTGCGATCAGGAAAACTTATACCTGCTTTCTTCTAAGGGATTGGAAATCTATGATATGGATGGCAATTTCATTAAGGCAATCCAGTCAGATTTTCTGGAAAACGCAGCCATGTATATTTTAGCAGACGGCAGTATTGCCTTTTCCGTTTATGGCAATAACGGAAGATATATGAAAACGCTGGATACGGAAAAGGAAGAGTTTTCCGATCAGATCAAATTTCCCTTTAATACGGATGGGTATTCATTTTATGCAGGAAGATCCACGGATCTTCTGCTGAGCAATAATATCGGAATCTATGCGTATAATCTACAGGACGAAGGATTGGAAAAGATTGCAGACTTCGTGGATTCGGATATTCTCTGTTCAGATCTGAGTATGTTGGCAGAAATAGGGGAAGAGCAGTATTTTGGCTCTTTTTATGATAACGATTCCTGGCAGTTACAATATGGTATTTTTAGCAAAGTGGATCCCGAATCGATTCAGGATAAAAAGGTGCTTACGCTTGCCTGTTACTGGCTGGATGATGATGTGCGCAGGCGTGTGGTGGACTACAACAAAACCAGTGAGGAATGCCGAATCCGGGTGGAGGATTATTATCAGTACAATACAGCGGATAATTACGACGTTGGCATGACGAAGATGAACACGGACATTGCTTCGGGAAATGCGCCGGACATCCTGATTTTGAGTGCGGATATGCCGATTGAGAGCTATATCAGTAAGGGACTGCTAGCGGATATGCGACCTTTCTTAATAAATGATCCGGAACTGAACGAGGAAGATTTTTCTTCCCATATTATGGAACTGTATTCCCAGGATGGAAAATGGTATCAGATGGTTCCCAGTTATTATTTATACACGCTGTTTGGCAAAACGTCCGATGTGGGGAAAGAACCGGGATGGACGTTGGATGAGTTAAGGGCGTTGTGGGATGAAAAAGAAGATGATGTCGCAATGTTTTCTGAGATGACACAACAGGGACTTCTCAATTACTGGATGCTTTTTGCCGGCGGTGAATTTGTGGACTGGGAAAAGGGAGAATGCTATTTTGATTCCGAAGAATTTATAAAACTTTTGGAATTTATCAAAGGATTCCCGACAGAAATCTATTATGACAATATTGAGTATGATGAGGAATACTGGCTGGAACAGGAGACGATGTTCCGTAATGGTAAGGCATTGCTGCAACCATATGCTTTATCCGGATTTGATGATTTTAAATATTGTGAACAGGGTACATTTGGAGAAGAAATTACTGCGATCGGATTCCCGGTACAGGAGGGCGTTGGCAGTGTCATTATGGCAAATACGGATTATGCGATCAGTGCAAAATCCCCTTATCAGCAGGAAGCATGGAATTTCCTGCGTTATTATCTGACACCGGAATACCAGAATACGATCACATATGGCTGGCCCATTCTTAATTCCGCTATGGAAAAGAAAGTGGAACAGGCAAAGGAAGTATCCTATTACACCGATGAAGAGGGCAATCAGGTGGAATACAATGACACCTACTATATTGGCGGTATGGAGATTGAAATGAAACCGCTGACGCAGGAAGACTGTGACAGAGTTCTTGGTTTCATTGAAAGTGCCGAACATGCCTACAGTTACAATGACACGATACTTGACATTGTAATAGAAGAGGCGGCTCCCTTCTTTGAGGGCAAAAAGACGGCAGAAGAGGTAACCGGGATCATACAGAGCCGTGCAGACATTTATGTTAATGAAAATAAATAAGAAAAAAGTTTGCTTCCATCCGCATAGGTAAGAGCGGATGGCTCGGATGGATGAGCAACGCCGGGAGAACCCGGAGGCACGAGGCGTTCGGGATGCCACTGGACACCAATGATGGGAAGAAAATCGTGTTCAATGCCTTCTGCAACGCCATCCAGAGAATACTGGGTAATGCGCAGACGTTCCCCTAAATGGCTGACTGCCTGGTGGTGTGCGCTGTTGGTAATACAATCTTTTCCGTAGAGCGAGTATAGATGACTGTCCGTCATGGCCTTGGTAATGTGATACTGATCCTCGCCGGCGTAGGCATGCATCTTCTTTGTAGGAATGTCCTGTGTCAGATTGCCGCCAAGGGCAACATTGATTAACTGCATACCTTTACAGATGCCAAGAATGGGCTTCTTCTGCTCTAAAAAGCGGTGAAACATCATGATCTGTATAAAATCTTCGGTAATACAGATGTTTTGACAGGCACAGTTTTTCTTATGATAAAAGGCAGGATGGATGTCGCCACCGCCCGGAAGCAGGAGACCGTCGTATTCTGCGGCATCCTCCGGATGATCGGATAAAACGGCTTCCATGCCGGATTGTACTAGCGTCTGTGCGTATCGGGTGGCATCATGTGTGGCACAACTGATCAGGATTTTTTTCATGATTCCTCGCAGAAAAACGGGTTAGTATAAGATATGTAACAAAAAAAGAATGTTGCTATTGCAGACGGAGCAAGGAAGTTTTAAAACATGGTGATTATTGATTTTATTAACGATAACAGGGGGAAGGAAGAATGGTCAGACTGGATCGTAATACCAATGGGGAAACCTATCAAAGAGCAAGGATGTTATTAGAGGCGGCATGGGAGGCAAGAAAGAATGCCTATGCACCATATTCTCATTTTGCAGTGGGAGCCGCTCTTTTATGCGAAGACGGAAGCGTGGTGACGGGATGCAATGTGGAAAATGCTGCGTACTCGCCGGGAAACTGTGCAGAACGAACGGCTGTTTTTAAAGCTGTTTCAGAAGGAAAAAGAGAGTTTCTAGGCATTGGAATTGTGGGAACTAAAGAAGGTACGGTTCCACAGGGAGGGGAAATCTGTTCTCCCTGTGGTGTCTGCCGACAGGTATTGGGAGAGTTTTGCAAAGCCGATTCTTTTTTGATCTATGTGACCGACGGTGAAAATCTCTATGCATATACGCTGGCAGAACTCCTTCCGCTTGCCTTTGGACCGGCACAGTTATCGTAAAAAGAGGATTTCTATCCTCTTTTTTTCTTTTCCCATTTTTTTTCTAAGATACAGATCGTTACAAAGATGCCGATGCTGCAAAGGGTAATGAGGATACCGGCAGTCAGTCCCTGCGGATAGTACCGGATGGAGATGGTATGTTCTCCGGCAGTTAAGGGGATGGCAATCATCATATCTTCAAAAAGAGCAGCTTCTGTTTTTACTCCATCCACCACAATGGTAAATCCGGGATCGTAGGGCGTGCTTAAGATCAGATAGCCGTTTTCGGATGCCGTAACGTTTCCTTTTATGGAAGAGGAAGTCATGTCTTCAATCTGTAGGGTGTCCTCATTTAACTGCCGGATCAGATCTAAGAGGCAGTCCTCGTCCATGCCGTAGGCGGTCAGATGGAATGTGTTTTCGGTTTCTGCATTGAGCGTGATGATCGTACCCGCAGTGTGATAACCCAGGTCCATGATATATTTATTGTTTAATTTTTTATAGGTCTTTATCTTTTCCTCGCCCACGTAAGCGGTAATTTCCGGTACTTTTGTGGTATCGCAGTAAGCGTACACATGGGTGTCATAGGGCACTTCAATGATCGAATAGCCGGCATTGTCCTCACTGTAGATCCGGGTAAATAGATCGCCGTAAGCACCCAGACGGGTAGCAAGGATATTCTGTCTGTTAATCGGAAGAATGTCATCCTTTGCATTTTCGGCAACGATGGAAAATGCCGTATCTTTATCATCAATCAGCAATTCTTCCATATCCGCTTCGGGTGACACAACAAAACCAAACGGAACGGAGTATGTGTTTTGATACAGATATACATTGTCCCTTTCGGTGACAAAAGAATACAGGCTGTCTTCCGGAAGTGCTTCTCCTTTTTGAAAGGTGTAGCCACAGGAGAGAAGCGCAGAAGTAAAAGGTGTCAGTCCGTCCGCACAATAATAGACTTTGCTGTTTCGCATACCGTAGCGGTTGTAAAAATAATTGACCAGCCCGTTTCCGGTGGAAGAAAACATGGAAACGGAAGGATAATTCTGCAGCATGGAGTCGTTATTGGTGGTACGGGAGGTCTTTTCATAACGGTAAAAAGAACCTTCATCCAACACCATCTGTTCCTGACTCAGTTCATGATAGGTTTCATAGTTTGCCAGATAATCCGGCCGGGAAACGGTGGATAAACTGGTTAACAGGGTATTGGTGCCTGCTTCAACCACAACGATCATGGTCAACAGACAGGTTACATACAGTGGTGTCTTTTTGCTGTTGGCAAAGAAATAGAGCAGGATGGCATAGATTACAAGGAACAGCGCAGAAAGAAGAAAACTCTCTTCGCCGAAAGCATCATCCGTAACCAGTTTCTGTACAAGAAGCATAAAGACAGCGCCGAAGGTAAAGGTAATCCCCAGTTCTTTGCGGGAAACATTCCAAAGATTCAGATACACTTCCAGACAGACCGTCAGTACCAGAAGAATGTAAAGGAAGGACTGTCTTGCCGGAAGGGAATCGGGATAATTAAATCCATGCCAGATAAAAGTAGGGATATTGTAACTGAAACTAAGCAGCATAATAATCAAAAGCACGATCTTACCTGCTTTTTCTTTGGAGGCAATGTTCTTGCTCATCAGATAAAGCGGGAAGAGCAGGATGACGGCAACGGAACAATAGATATTGGGCCAGTGATCCAGACCGGTTTCAATGGCAACATCCATACAATGCCGTGCTAAAACATCAAACAGGGAAAAATAGCCTTTTAAGGTATCCGGAAAATCCGCGGAAGTAAAACGGGATAACTGTAATGCCAGTATTTCCGGAATCAAAAGGAGTGCTCCGATACCGCCTGCCAAAAGGGAAAAAACAAAAAAGCGAAGGCATGCACTTATTTTTTTCTCAGCAAGGGGCAGTAACACAATCAAAAAATACAGCACCAGATAGATACAGATCATGATGCAGATATAGTAATTGGAAAGGATCGCAATACCCAGACAAAGACAGTAGAGTTTATATTTTCCTTCTTTTACCAACGCTTCCAGGCCCAAAAGGATCAGGGGTGCCAGAACAATACAGTCCAGCCACATGACATTCCAGTTGTAGGCGGCCATATAGCCGGACATGGCATAGAAGAGGGCGAAAAATGCAAGTTCTATTTTTTTAGACTGAAAATGTCTGGAAAAATAAATGCAGGATGTCAGACCGCAAAGCCCGATCTTTACGACAACCAGATAACTTAAAAATTCCATCAGGTATGCTTCCGGCACCAGAATGCAGAGCCAGTTTAAGGGTGTTGCCAGATAATAAGCATACAGGGCGATGAAATTGGAGCCGATTCCTGCATTCCAGGAATAAAAAAGAGAATCCCCTTCCTTTATTTTATGGAAAAAATCCGTCAGAAAAGGAAAATACTGATGGTACATATCAATATTCAGAAAAGAGCGATCCCCAAAGGGGTAGATCTTCTGAATGGCATATAGGACCATCATGGTAATAAAAGGAATGCAAAATGCAAGAATGTATAAGGGGTTCTGGGAGATCCATTCTTTAAGGGATCTTTTTTTTACCTGTTTTAAATGGTATTTCATAAATGTCCTCACTTTAATCTGGGTTTATGCTCCGGGTAATTACCGGAATAAATTATAATATTGCAATATTTTATACGAATCCCAATAGGCATCCTCCGTAGAAATTGTGGTGGTGTTGCCCGATGCATCCGTTGTCTGCATAACGGATATGGATGGGTACGTTTCATACTGTGTGGATAAAAACTGTTGATAGTCCGTAAGCGGAAGCCCCGCGGTTTCGAGTGCCTTTATACCAAGGTAGTTTGCACTCATGCAAAGCCCTGTGGTTTCCTCTATATCAAAATTGGCATGAATGATATAGGGAACCTGATAACGAAGCCGAAGTTCTTCTTCTGTCAGGGAGTACACCGATCGGTTGTTTATTTTGTAGATCGGAGAAACCACGGAATCCGTCGGCTGATGATCCCCGAAAAATACAATGATGGTGGGATCGTCTATGGAATCAAAATATTCCACCAGTTTCCTGAGCGAACGGTCGGATTCTTTTAACAGGGACAGATACTGGTTTAACGCAAAAGAATCGCTGCCCTCCACGGATATCGAAGGGGTAAAATTATCGAATGCATCCGTATAGGAAGAATGATTCTGCATGGTAACATTGAATAAAAACAGGGGAGTATCCGGATCCTGTTCATAGAGTTTTATCACTTTGTCAATGTCCGCTTCATCGCTGATATATTTTCTAAGCAGCAAAGGATCGGTAAAATCACTCTTGGAGTAAAAAGCATCAAACCCAAGATACTCATAGGCTTTGTCCCGGCTCCATCCCTTTGCACCATAGGGATGAAGTGCCAGCGTGCGGTATCCCATTTCTTTTAAGGAAGAAGCTATGGAAGGAACCTCACTATGGATATACTGCTGGTAGGGAATGCATCCCTGGGGAAGGAATGCCATGGAGTTCCCTGTTAAAAACTCAAATTCCGTATTGGCGGTATTGCCCCCTAAAACGGAAACGTCCATATATCCGGAAATCGTGTTTTCAGCACCGTTTAGCAGACTGCGCATATAGGGAATCTCATCTTCGTTTGTTGTATACGGAGCCAGCAGGGAAAGGTCGGAAAAAGCTTCGTTCATGATTACGATGATATTAGGCTGCTGACTGCCGATCGTATCCGGGGTATCGTGACCGGCTTCTTTTTTTACAAGGGAAGCATCCGAAAGCAGGGCCAGGGCATGCTCTTCGCTGTAGGAATCGGGCTTGTCCACGCCAAGATACTGGCATTCTAACAAAAAGGCAACCACGGTACCATCCTTGTAGGTCATGGTATTGGGCGTAAAAAGTTTGTCGTAGATGCGGAAACGCTTTACACAATCCTTTGTCTGTACGTAATTGCCAAGCAAAAGAAGGCAGAGTGCAAAAATCACCGCACCAGCGATACGGATTTTGCAATAGCCGGTCTTTTTATCCGCAAAATGGCAGAACACAAAGATCACGACAAATACAAGGATACAGACAATAGCCTGGGTACTCAGCGTGTACTGGTAATTGTCCGCCACACTGGCAGCAGTCCTTATGCTGAAAATATCCCAGGGCATAACGGGATTGGAACGGAACTGGATTACGAAGTAATTGAGCAGTCCGACTATCAGTGAGATACCTGCTTCAATCCTAAGAGACAGGCGTAACCTGCCCGTTACGGCAAATAAAAACCACGCGAACAATTCAAAAAAAGCAATATTCAGTAACTGGATCGGAAAACGCATTTTTTCAAAGGGATTGCGCAAAAACCATTCCATGGCATAAAAATTAAGAACGGGGATGAGAACAAGCAGCGCAATATTAACAGCGGCCTTTATAAGGTGTTGTTTATGAATCGATTTATTATGGTCAGTCATTCTTTTTTTCCTTATTATTATATTTTTCAAAAACTATCCTACATTCTATTCGATTCCCCGGAATGCGTCAAGGGAAGGGGACATATCTTAATGAAAGATTAAAAAAATAAAAAATACACTTGACATGTTGTGCAAATCTGTGTAATATATGACTGTTGTCGCAAGATAACATATGTGCGTTTAGCTCAGCTGGATAGAGCGTTTGGCTACGGACCAAAAGGTCGGGA
>CAYLSH010000030.1:0-20654 GCA_964386235.1 uncultured Lachnospiraceae bacterium
AACTGGAAAAAGATGTAATACAGATAATAGATGAAAAATACCCCAAAATGAGTAAAAGCCACAAAGCAATTGCCCGTTTTATCAAGGAAGACTACGATCAGGCTGTTTTTATGACGGCAGCCAAGATCGGGGAGATGTTATCCATCAGCGAATCGACCGTCGTACGGTTTGCATCCGGACTTGGTTATGATGGCTACCCGGAGTTTCAAAAAAAACTGGCAGAGTGGGTGAAAAATAAACTCAATGTGGTTCAGAAAGTCAGTTCCAAATATGGAAAGAGTTCCCAGTCAGAACTGCTGCGTTCCGTTCTGACTGCGGATATGGAAAAAATATCGGACACCCTTCATACGATGGATCCCAATGCATTTGAAGCAGCAGTCAATGTAATACTGGAAGCAAAAACCATCTATATTGTGGGGATCCGCAGCTGCGAACCATTGGCGGATTTCCTTAGTTTTTATCTGAATATGATCCGTGGGAATGTGGTTCTTTTGCGAACAACCAGCGTAAGTGAGATGTTTGAACAGATGATCCGTATTGATGAAAAGGATGCGGTAATTGGCATCAGTTTCCCGCGCTATTCCATGCGCACCCTAAAGGCGATGGAATTTGCAACGGATCGCAATGCCAAGGTAATTTCCATTACGGACAATGTACATTCTCCTATGTGTCTGTATTCTTCCTGCAATCTGTTTGCAAGAAGTGATATGGTTTCCATTGTAGATTCCCTGGTAGCGCCGCTTAGTGTGATCAATGCACTTGTGGTCGCATTGTGTTTACGCGTGCCGGAAGAGGTCAAAAAGAATCTGGAGACTCTGGAGACAACATGGAATAATTATCAGGTATACTTAAATGATGAGATTAATTTTATTGATGAAGAACCAATGTTAAATTATCCCCTGACCAGAGAAAATGAATAAAGTATCGAAAAGAGGATTAGTGTGAAAAAATGTATCGTGATCGGCGGCGGAGCGGCCGGGATGATGGCGGCACTTGCGGCATCCGGAAACGGGATGGAAGTAGAATTATTAGAAAAAAATGAAAAACTGGGAAAAAAGATATACATCACGGGAAAGGGCAGATGCAATGTTACCAATGATTGCGAACCGGACACTTTTTTTGCCAATGTAGTATCCAATCCCAAGTTTTTATATAGTGCATTTTATACATTTGATCCTTCCCGCATCATGGAATTGTTGCAGGAAAACGGATGTGCATTAAAGGTGGAACGCGGTAATCGTGTATTTCCGGTATCGGATCATTCTTCGGATGTGATCCGTACTTTACAGAAAGCATTGGCAGAACGCAAGGTAAAGATATTGCTTCAAACGGAAGTGAAGAAACTGATTATAGAAGACGGGGTCTGCCGGGGCGTGGAACTTGGCAATGGAAAAAAATGCATGGCAGATGCCGTGATCGTTGCAACGGGCGGTATGTCCTATGCATCCACCGGCTCAACGGGGGATGGCTATCGGTTTGCAGCACAGGCAGGGCATAGCGTGACAGAAGTAAAGCCGGCACTGGTTCCGTTTACCGTAAAGGAAAACTGGGCGCTGTCCTTACAGGGGCTTTCCCTGAAAAACGTGGAAGTGACGGTGACGGATGGCAAAAAGCAGATCTATCAGAATTTCGGAGAAATGCTTTTTACTCATTTTGGAATCAGTGGTCCGTTGATTTTATCGGCAAGCAGTTATTATGCAAAGAAATACTATGGCAAAGAAGTACAGTTATACATTGATTTAAAACCGGCACTTACCAAAGAACAGCTGGACAAGCGTATTTTGCGTGATTTTGAGGAAAAACAGAACAAACAACTTAAAAACGCGCTGGATGGATTGCTGCCGGCAAAAATGATACCGGTTATAATACAGTTATCCCGGATCAAATCGGATAAATTTGTTCATGATATCACAAAGGAAGAGAGACTGCTTTTGGTTGATCTTTTAAAGAAACTTCCGCTGACCGTTACGGGCACACGTCCCTTTCATGAGGCGATCATCACGCAGGGCGGCGTGAATGTAAAGGAAGTGAACCCTTCCACAATGGAATCTAAGATTACAAAGAATCTGTATTTTGCAGGGGAAGTGCTGGATCTGGATGCATTGACAGGTGGATTTAACCTTCAGATTGCCTGGTCGAGCGGTTATCTGGCAGGCGAGAATGTAAAAGAAACGAGTATATAAAAGGAGACCAAACATGGGTGTAAATATTGCGATAGACGGACCTGCCGGAGCGGGCAAAAGTACGATTGCGAAGATGGTAGCAAAAAACAGAGGGTATATTTATGTGGATACGGGTGCGATGTATCGTGCCATGGCACTGCATATGATCCGAAAGAAAATCCTGCCGGAAGATACGGCCGGTATTGAACGGGCATGTGAAGAAGCGGACATCTCCATTCAATATGTAAATGGGGAACAGGTGGTTTTATTAAACGGAGAAAATGTGAATACCTACCTGCGTACCGAAGAAGTGGGCAACATGGCATCCGCCAGTTCGGTAAACGGAAAGGTACGTGCAAAATTGCAGGATCTTCAGCAGAAACTGGCAGCAAAAGAAGATGTGGTTATGGATGGCCGTGACATCGGAACCGCAGTGCTTCCCAACGCCGAAGTGAAAATCTTTTTGACGGCAAGCAGTCTTGTTCGGGCAAAGAGACGATACCAGGAACTTACGGCAAAAGGGGAAGATGCGGATCTTGCCACGATTGAAGCAGATATTATCGAGCGTGACCATCGTGATATGACCCGGAAACTGAATCCGTTATGTCAGGCGTCAGATGCGGTTTTGGTGGATTCGTCGGATATGTCGATTGAAGAAGTGGTTGCATGCATTGACAGGATCATCACAGAGAAGACTGCAGGATAAGAAAAGCGGTCAAATATGGTTTTGAAAAGAGGAAAAGTATGGAAGTCAGACTGGCAAAGAGTGCGGGCTTTTGTTTTGGCGTAAAGAAAGCCATGGAAAAAGTATATGAGCAGATTGAAAATCCTAAGGGGAAAAAGATCTACACATACGGACCGATTATCCATAATGAAGAGGTGGTAAAAGAACTTGCCGCTAAGGGTGTGGAAGTCATTGATTCCCTGGAAGAACTGGAGAAAAAAGAGAAGGGGATTCTGATTATCCGTTCCCATGGCGTAGCAAGAGAAGTGCAGGATAAAATGACGGCAGCCGGTTTTACGGTGGTGGATGCGACCTGTCCGTTTGTAAAACGAATACACCGGATAGTGGAAAAAGAAACGGCAATGGGGCATCGGGTTGTGATTGTGGGCAACCCGGTTCATCCCGAGGTGGAAGGCATTAAAGGCTGGTGTAAAGACAATGTAAACATTGTGGAAAATGTGCAGGAAGCGGAACTATTAGAGATCGGAGAGGACACGGAGATCTGTATCGTATCCCAAACGACATTTAACTACAATAAATTTAAAGATATAGTTGAAATTTTCGAAAAAAAAGGTTATGATATTAATGTTGTGAATACTATATGCAATGCCACGCAGGAGCGTCAGACCGAAGCGGGTGAGATTGCTTCACAGGCAGATGCAATGATAGTAATCGGCGGAACTCACAGTTCAAATTCAAAAAAATTATACGAGATCTGTAAAGGGGAATGTGAGAATACGCATTTTATACAGACACTGGATGACTTGCATTTAGAACTACCTAAATCTGTCCGACTGGTGGGTATTACTGCCGGGGCATCGACCCCAAACTATATTATTGAGGAGGTTCAAAATTATGTCAGACTTAACTTTTGAACAAATGTTAGAAGAATCATTTAAAACAATCCATGCGGGAGAGGTAGTTGAAGGTACAGTTATTGATGTTAAACCGGAAGAAATCGTACTGAATATCGGCTATAAGTCAGATGGTATCTTAACCAGAAGCGAATACACAAATGAGCCGAATATGGATCTTACCACAGTTGCCAAGGTTGGTGACAAGATGGAAGTGAAAGTACTTAAGGTAAATGATGGAGAAGGTCAGGTATCCTTAACGTATAAGAGACTGGCAGCAGAAAAAGGCAATAAGAGAATTGAAGAAGCATTCAATACACAGGAGATTTTAACTGCCAAAGTTACTCAGGTACTGGATGGTGGTATCTGTGTTGTTGTGGATGAAGTAAGAATCTTCATTCCCGCAAGTCTTGTTTCCGATGTGTATGAGAAAGACCTTTCCAAATATGCAGGCGAAGAGATCAGCTTCGTAATTACAGAATACAATCCTAAGAGAAGAAGATATATTGGTAACAGAAAAGTTCTTCTGGTAGCAGAAAAGGAAGAAAAACAGAGAGAACTCTTTGAAAAGATCCATGCAGGAGATGTAGTGGAAGGTGTTGTTAAGAACATCACGGATTTTGGTGCATTCATTGATCTTGGTGGCGCTGACGGACTTCTTCATATCTCTGAGATGTCATGGGGCCGTGTGGAGAATCCTAAAAAAGTATTCAAGGTTGGCGAGACCGTTAAAGTACTGATCAAAGAGATCGACGGCAGCAAGATTGCTCTTTCCATGAAGTTTGAAGATGAGAATCCATGGAAGGATTCCGCTGTAAAATATGCCATTGGCAATGTGGTAACCGGTAAGGTTGCCCGCATGACGGACTTCGGTGCTTTCATCGAACTCGAAAACGGAGTGGATGCATTACTTCATGTTTCCCAGATTTCCAAGGAACATATTGAAAAACCTGCTGATGTATTAAAAGTAGGAGATGAAGTAACAGCCAAGGTTGTTGATTTCAACGAAGCAGACAAAAAGATCAGCTTAAGCATCAAAGCCATGATGGAGCCGGAAAAGACAGAAGAACCGGAAACAGAAGAGGCAGATGTAGTAGATGTTGATATTGAAGCTGTGATCGCACAGGAAAATGAAGCAGAATAGGATTGAGTAAATATGGCGTACGATTATGAGTATTTCATAAAAGAAGTGGAAAAACTGACGCAGATTGATCTGAGTGCATACAAGCAGAATCAGATGAAGCGCAGGATTGATGCCCTGATCGCAAAACATAAGATCGATGGTTATGAGGCTTATATTAAGACGCTTAAGACAGATAAGGACAAATTTGAAGAGTTTGTGGATTACATTACGATCAATGTCTCTGAGTTCTACCGGAATCCGGAACAGTGGACATATTTAAAAGAACGTGTATTTCCGCAGTTGATCAAAGATTTTGGACAGACTCTCAAGATTTGGAGTGCCGCTTGTTCAACCGGGGACGAACCGTATTCCCTCGTGATGGCATTATCCGATTTTGTTCCGCTTAATCGCATTCAGATTATGGCAACGGATATTAACTGGCAGGTGATTGAAAAGGCCAAGATTGGTTTGTATTCGGAAAAGAGCGTTGCCTCCGTACCGGAAGATAAGAAGAAAAAGTTTTTCACCCAGAATGGTAAGTTTTATCAGATCTCGGATGAAGTTAAGAAATGTGTTACCTTTAAGGAACATAATCTTTTAAAAGATCCGTATCCAAAGGATATGCATCTGATCGTGTGCCGGAATGTTCTGATTTATTTTACGGAAGAAGCAAAGGATGAAGTATTTCAGAAATATTTTTCTTCGCTGGCGCCGAACGGAGTTTTGTTTATCGGCAGTACGGAACAGATCCTTCGGTATAAAGAAATGGGTTATAAGAGAATGGATTCATTCTTCTATCAAAAATAAAAAGAGAAACCACTGTGTTTATCATGGTGGTTTCTCTTTTTGACTTTTTAGTGCAGCTGCATCATCATGGACAGAATATGGGATGTGTAGCGGGAAAAGGCTTCCCGGTTATTTTTAAAATCGTCATTTAACTCAAAGAAAAGATGTTTGGAGTCATATTCCCGTTTGAAGAATGGCTCAAAAAGAACGTCCCATTGCGGAAGGTATTCTCCGGTCTTACGGGTATAACAGGTCGATGCATTTGCCTGTTCCCGGAAGGCGGGATCCACATACATGGAAACGGATTTATGAATTGCCATGTCTTCGTGGGGAAGATAGTAGTAGTTTTTGTAATCACTGTAAAAGTATTTCATTTCCTCACAGAAAATGGGGACTTTTATCATGCCATCCGTATTTTTGCCGGTAAAATAGCAGTCATTGCTGTGGCAGGAAATGGGCCTTGGAAGTCTGGTGGTAAGTGTGAAATAGAGTAACAATTCCTTTTGCGGTTTTCCAAAGGCATCTTTTGTAGTATTGGTTTCTACTTTACGGACGGTAAGGGGTTCGTTGAAAAAGTCCGCATAGGAAAGAATGGGGAGTAACCGTAACATACCATAAACATCATCCCGGTTGTGCAGAAGCAAAAGTTCCATAGCTTCATCGGTGGGCTCTTTGCAGAATTGTTTGTTAATATGAATCAATTCTCCTCCGCTATATTCATCTTTTCTGCGGATGTCCAGGAATTCTTCCAAGGTTTTTTGTTTACAGTTGGCCAGACGTAAAAAATGCCGGTAGGGAAAAATGCGCTTATACAGATCCACGCCTTCCATCGTATCAAAGGAAATGGGAATATCGTATTTTTGCGCTCTTTTTTGTATGAAAGGAAGATCAAACTGATTGCCGTTAAAATGAATCAGAATGGAATAGGAGGAAAGATGCCTGTAAAAGGCATTCAGAAGGTCTGCTTCTTCCTCTTCCTTTTCACAGAGCCACTGTCTGATCTGCCATTCCCCATTTTGAAAAAAACAACATCCCATCAGATAAATGGAAGAATGAGCGGCGGAAAGTCCGGTAGTTTCAATATCAACAAACAGAATATCCTCTTTTGCCCCGATTTTTTCAAGCGGATAAGTGGGGGAAAACGAAGGAATCTTGTAGTTTTTCAGAATCATAAAAGAATCTCCCTGAAGTCTAATTTCGTTGTATAATTTTCCTGATTTTCTAATTAAAAATCATTCCTATCTTATCACAAATTGTAAAAATTCAGTAGTATTTTGCCATAAAAAATAGTATATTGTAAAGGTAATGATGATTATTGAGAATTCATAAACAGTAAGGGGTTCATTACGAAATTTACAGAAAGAAGGATGAGTGATGGCAAAACTGACATTTACAGGCGGTATCCATACCTATGATGGCAAAGATCTGTCGAAGGATAAACCGATTATTGATATTCTGCCAAAGGGTGACCTTGTGTATCCATTGTCACAGCATATTGGTGCTCCGGCGGTGCCGATCGTAAAAAAAGGTGATCACGTGCTGACCGGACAGAAGATTGCAGAGGCCGGCGGCTTTGTGTCCGCACCGATTTATGCAACGGTTTCCGGGACGGTCAAGGCAATTGAGCCACACCGCGTGGTAACGGGTGACAGCATCAACAGTATTGTGATCGAAAATGACGGTGAGTATGAAGAAGTTACTTATCAGCCGGTGGGATCTGCGGATGAACTGAGCAGGGAAGAGATCATCGAAAGGATAAAGGAAGCTGGTATTGTGGGAATGGGCGGTGCCGGATTCCCGACACATGTCAAACTTTCTCCAAAGGAACCGGACAGGATCGATTATGTAATCGCCAATTGTGCAGAATGTGAGCCCTATCTTACATCCGATTACCGCAGGATGATAGAGGAACCTCAGAAACTGATAGAAGGGTTAAAGATATCCTTACGCTTGTTTGATAATGCCATGGGCATCTTAGCGGTGGAGGACAATAAGCCCGATTGTATTAAACTGTTAAAAGAAATGACCAAAAATGAGAAACGGATTCTGGTCAAGACATTAAAGACAAAATATCCACAGGGTTCGGAGAGACATCTGATCTATGCGACGACGAAACGTGCGATCAATTCCTCCCAATTGCCGGCGGATGCGGGATGCGTAGTCAATAATGTGGATACCATTGTGGCGATTTATCATGCTGTGATAGAAGGAAAACCTCTGATGCAACGTATTGTTACCATTACGGGGGATGCCATTATGAATCCGCAGAACTATCGTGTGCGGATCGGTACCAATTACCGGGAATTGATAGAAGCAGCCGGTGGCTTTATAACCGAGCCGGAGAAGATTGTTTCCGGTGGTCCCATGATGGGATTTGGCCTTTTTGATCTGGATGTGCCAACGACCAAGACGGCATCCGCTCTTTTGTGCATGAGTAAGGATGAGGTATCGGCATCGACCCCGACTGCCTGCATTAACTGCGGACTTTGTGCGGAGGTTTGCCCGGGACGTATTGTACCAAAGATTGTAGCGGATCATGCAGAGCATGGCAATGAAGATGCTTTTGTAAAATACAATGGCATGGAATGTTGCGAATGCGGTTGCTGCAGTTATGTATGTCCTGCAAAACGGAATTTAACACAGTCAATCAAGTCCATGCGAAAGACTGTTTTGGGAAAAAGAAAAAAGTAAAGGAGTGAAGGCAGAATGAGCGAAGTGAAAAACTTATTAAAAGTTTCCTCCAATCCACATATTCGTTCCAAGGTAAGCACGAATAAGATCATGTTAGCGGTTATCCTGGCGTTGCTTCCGACCACGATATTTGGTGTCTGGAATTTTGGATCACATGCCCTCTTATTGATATTGGCAACCATTTTTTCAACGGTGGCAACGGAAGCGATATTTGAATGGATTATGAAAAAACCGTTTACGATCGGTGATTTTTCAGCAGTGGTAACCGGTCTGCTTCTGGCATTGAATCTGCCGCCCATGACACCTTTATGGGTGGGCATGCTCGGTGGTGTGTTTGCGATTCTGGTTGTTAAGATGTTGTTTGGCGGCCTGGGACAGAATTTTATGAACCCGGCGCTGGCAGCCAGATGTTTTCTTCTGATTTCATTTCCGGTCATTATGACGGATTTTAGCTGTGATGCCTATACGGGAGCCACCCCGCTTGCTTCCTTAAAAGCAGGGGAGAACGTTGATATTCTGAATATGGTGATAGGTAAAACAGGCGGAACGATTGGCGAGACTTCCATGATAGCCATTGTATTCGGTGCCTGTATTCTGCTCCTGATGGGGATTATTGATCTGCGTATTCCGGGAAGTTATATCGTGACTTTTGTGATTTTTATTGCGTTGTTTGGCGGACATGGATGGGATCCCTATTACATCAGCGCACATTTAGCAGGCGGTGGCCTTATGCTTGGTGCATTTTTCATGGCAACGGATTATGTGACCAGACCGGTAACAAAACTGGGGCAGATTCTTTATGGTATTCTGCTTGGTATTCTGACCGGTATTTTCCGTGTGTTCGGAGCCGGAGCCGAGGGGGTATCCTATGCGATCATTATCGGTAACCTTTTAGTACCGCTGATCGAAAAAGCAACTTATCCGAAAGCCTTTGGAAAAGGAGGCGAACGTCTATGAAAGAAATGTTAAAAAACGCAGGGATTTTGCTTGCGATTACGGTGATTGCCGGCTTTATACTGGGGGCTGTTTACCAGATTACCAAAGAACCGATTGCAAAAACCGAAGAGGCAGCGCGTTTGGCAGCCTACAAGGAAGTGTTTTCGGATGCTTCTGATTTTACGGAGATTGCCTATGATCCGGCGGTATTGACCGAAGGTGGTATCATCGATACGGAGATTGATAAAGTAATGGAGGCAAAAGGAGAAGACGGTACCCTGCTTGGCTATGTGTTTGTCATTACCAATCATGAAGGCTATGGCGGTGATATCCAGTTTTCGCTTGGTGTATCCTTAGATGGTACGACCAACGGGATTTCCATTTTGTCCATTTCTGAGACGCCGGGTCTTGGTATGGAAGCAGAGAGTGTGTTAAAGCCACAGTTTGCCGGAAAGAAAGCACTTCAGTTTTCCTACACCAAAACAGGGGCTGTTACAGAGGATCAGATTGATGCCATCAGCGGTGCAACGATTACAACAAATGCGGTAACCAATGGCGTGAATGCCGGTTTGTACTATTTCCGGAATGCTTTGGGAGGAGGTATGGCAGATGAATAAATGTACGGAACGTTTGTGGAATGGTCTGGTAAAAGAAAATCCCACACTGGTTTTGATGCTTGGTATGTGTCCGACACTCGCCGTCACGACTTCTGCGGTAAATGGTCTGGGTATGGGACTTACGACCACGGTGGTACTGGCACTGAGCAATGTGATTATCTCACTTTTGCGTAAAATCATCCCGGATAAGATTCGTATTCCGGCATTTATCGTGATCATTGCTTCCTTTGTCACGATATTGCAGTTGTTATTACAGGCATATCTGCCTTCGTTATACGAGTCTTTGGGTATTTATATTCCGCTGATCGTAGTAAACTGTATTATTTTAGGACGTGCGGAAGCCTATGCCTATATGAATCCCGTTTTACCTTCTTTCTTTGACGGGCTGGGAATGGGACTTGGTTTTTCCTTTTCGTTAACCTGTATCGGTATGTTGAGAGAACTGATTGGAGGCGGCGAGATCTTTGGTATGCGCTTGATGCCGGATGCTTTTACACCGATCAGTATCTTTAAACTGGCGCCGGGAGCATTTTTCGTTCTGGCAACTCTTACGGCGATCCAGAACAAGGTCAAGACAGAGGGAGCCAAAAAAGGAAAAGATGTCAGCAAGATTCAGTCCGGTTGCAGTTCTGACTGTTTAAACTGCGCAGAATCCGGCTGCAGCAAACGTCTGATTGAGACGGATGAGAAAAAGGAGGAGAATTAAATGATGGAACAAGTAAAAGATCTGTTGATCATTCTGATTAGTTCTTCTTTGGTAAGCAATGTTGTACTGAGTCAGTTTTTGGGGCTTTGTCCCTTCCTGGGGGTGTCCAAAAAGGTGGAGACAGCAGCAGGAATGGGAACGGCGGTTATCTTTGTTATCACACTGTCCAGTATTGTGACAGGATGCATTTATGAGTATCTGTTAAAACCATTGGATCTTGCTTATTTGCAGACGATTGTGTTCATCCTCGTAATTGCTGCACTGGTACAGTTTGTGGAGATGTTTTTAAAACGATATATGGAAAGTCTGTATAAGGCATTGGGAGTATATCTTCCCCTGATTACCACGAACTGTGCAGTTCTTGGTGTTGCTCTGACCAATGTACAGAAGGAATACAGTATTTTACAGGGAACGGTAAATGGTTTTGCTACAGCACTTGGATTTACGATCTCCATTATCATTCTGGCGGGATTAAGAGAAAAGATGCAGTGGAACGATATTCCGGAATCTTTTAAAGGAATGCCCCACGTACTCTTAACGGCCGGACTTATGGCAATCGCATTCTGCGGATTTTCCGGATTATTATAGAATGGAGGATTAGTATGATAACTGGAGTTTTAATGGCAACAGTCTTAATCGGCTGTGTGGGTCTTTTTGTGGGATTGTTTCTCGGCATAGCGGCAATTAAATTTCATGTGGAAGTAAATCCTAAAGAAGAAGAGGTATTAAGTGCATTGCCGGGCAATAACTGTGGCGGATGCGGTTTTGCCGGCTGTTCCGGTCTTGCTCATGCCATCGCACAGGGAGAAGCACCGGTGAACGGATGTCCGGTTGGTGGTGAGAGTGTTGGCAATATCATTGCCGGAATCATGGGCGTGGAAGCACAAAGCAGTGAAAAGATGGTAGCATTTGTAAAATGTAAAGGAGATTGCGACAGAACCCGTAGGGATTATGAATACGCGGGAGAAGAGGACTGCGTTATGCTTTCCTTTGTGCCTAATGGTGGTCCAAAATCCTGCAATTATGGTTGTTTAGGATATGGAAACTGTGTAAAGGCGTGTGCATTTGATGCCATTCATGTGGAAAATGGTGTAGCAGTAGTGGACAAGGACAAGTGTAAGGCATGCGGGAAATGTGTGGAAGCATGCCCGAAACATCTGATTGAGATGGTCCCATACAAAGCAGCGTATCTGGTTGCATGCAGCTCTAAGGATAAAGGACCGGTTGCCATGAAAGCCTGTGACAGTGCCTGCATTGGTTGTCAGTTATGTGTCAAGAGTTGTCCGGCGCAGGCTGTCAGTGTGACGGATTTTTGCGCATCCATTGATTATGAAAAATGTACCGGATGCGGAACCTGTGCACAGAAGTGTCCAAA
The DNA here is from genome assembly GCA_964386235.1 of uncultured Lachnospiraceae bacterium. Lineage (GTDB taxonomy): Bacteria > Bacillota > Clostridia > Lachnospirales > Lachnospiraceae > RGIG8767. Next base: position 11,975 of record CAYLSH010000030.1, read on the forward strand.
AGGTGCCATCATAAGCAGAGAATAACAGAAGTAAGAGGAAAATTGTCGATGAGACAAACAGATGATTTTGAAGATAAGAGTGGGGGACTTCCCATTATTTACATGGCATTGGGCGTATCGTTATTTATTCTCGCCGTACTGGGGATTGTAATTGCCATGAATAAGAAGCCTTCCCACAGGAACAGACCGGTTTCTGATATCGCAGCAGAAACGGTGGACAGGGAAGAGAATGATTCCTATGTTACTACGGATAAAAGAACTGCGGATCAATTGGATATCTGGGATATGTACCCAACGGATGAGGAAGAATCCGATGAAGAGGAAGAATCCTCTTTGGAAGAAGAATCCACTACAGAAGAAAAAGAAGATGGCAATCATTTTCTTTTGCAGTATGCGGACGGAACGGAGGAGTGGATCAAAATCAATCCCCGCTGGGAAAAAAATACCTATGACGTAACCAATATTATTTCCAGTGACGGAAGGTTGAAATATTACTCGGACGGAAAAAAAGTTTCCTTTTTAGGTGTGGATATTTCCCGCTATCAGAAGGAAGTGGATTTTGAACGGCTGAAAGCGGATGGAATTGATTTTGTGATGATCCGTTTAGGAGCTAGAGGATATAAGAGCGGTGAACTGCAGCTGGATGAGTGCTTTGCAGAAAATATCAAGAATGCATCGCAGGCAGGACTGGATATTGGTGTTTATTTTTATTCCCAGGCGGTTACTTCCCAGGAAGCACTGGAAGAGGCAGCGCTGGTACTGGACAATATCAAGGAGTATACGATCAAATATCCCATTGCGTTTGATATGGAATTTGTGGACAATGACAATGCCCGTGTGGAGACTCTGACTAATGAGGAAAGAACCACGCTGGCAGCCACTTTCTTAAATCAGATAAAAGCGGCCGGTTACACACCCATGCTTTACGGAACGCCGGAATGGCTGTTAAAGAGGATCGATGTATCCAAATTTACGGAATCCTGTATCTGGTTATCGGAGGAAGCGGATCTTCCCACCTATCCGTACCGCTATGAGATGTGGCAGTACACCACGAAAGGTCAGGTGGATGGCATTGACGGATTCGTGGATCTGAATATTAGTTTTGTAGACTATTCGGCAAGATAAAAAAGAGTTTCGCAAGCGAAACTCTTTTTTAGAACTGTAGTATTTTATCCGGCATGGTGATCGCCCGGTATATTTGTGCATAGGCAGACGGAGAGATCCCTTCGATATAATTGGGCCGGAATTGTTTGGGATAACCTTTTGCCTGCAAGGTGTCAATGGCTTTGTTATAGGCAATTGCCGCATGGACGGGCGAATCGTAGTAGCCGATAATGTAATAGCCCTTAACGTGGATACGGGCCTGGTACTTTTCTTTTCTGCGATAGGTTGTGAGGCGTACGCCGTGGTAACTGTTTAGAATCTCCACATTTTCATAACGGAAATCATAGGGGTCGTTGTTGATCAGGTTGTAGTCAACGCCGCGTACTCCATAGTTTTTGATACCGTAGCGCGAGAGAATATTGACCTGCATACCATAATCCGCTACAAAATAGTGTCCGCCACGCTGCATGATTTTGTGGGAGGCATAGTAAAAAAGATCATCAATGGAAAACTTAAGTTCCGTGTGTTCGTCCAGATAGTAGGAAAAATAGTGTTTTCTTACATAGATGGGCGTGGAAAAGTAAAGGTTGTTATCACGGAAATTGCAAAGGATCACCCATTTTTCAAAGGAAAGATACTGTTTGCGGGAATAATCCATTAATTGTAAGGCAACATCCGAAATCAGTTGATGCGCTTCTAAATAGGCACCGTGTGCTTCCTCCTTGGTCTGAAAGCTTCCCAGGGAAATATGTTTGTTTTTATAGGTAAATGAGGAACGGTAATAGGAAGTGCCGTCCTTTTTTTGTGCAGGAAATGCTCCGGCAGCCGGATTGTCGTATTCTGTCACGGGAAGTCCTTTCTTTAAAAAAAATGCGTTTTCTTTGCTCTCAGTATAACAAAAAGAGGTATAAAACACAATTTTAGAAATATTTTTGCATAGTTGTGTATAAAATATTAAGGAAGTGTTACAGAAAACGGACACGGAAGAAAGGAAAAAAGATGAGACAGTATGGTTTTTATAAAACAGGCTCATTCATTTTACTGATATGGAGTTTTATTTTACTGGCAGGCGTGTATAATGTGCGGACGATAGCAGAAAACAGGGCGTACGCAAGGGAAGCATATGTTGATGAAAAAGACCGGATCATTCGGGAAGGCGTTGGCAGGGTGGACAACTCTGCATCGAAGCAGCGAATTGTAAATGTATCCACGATGGAGCGGGATTTTGTACTGGATCTTACCCATGAGGACTATGAGAACCTTCTGCGGATCGTGGAAGCGGAAGCCGGAGGAGAGGACAGAACCGGAAAAATACTCGTTGCCAATGTGATTATCAACCGGGTAAATGCCGAGCAGTTCCCGGATACGGTAACGGAAGTAATCTTTCAAAAAACGGATGGAATCTGTCAGTTTTCTCCCATTCATGATGGGAGATTTTACAGTGTGAGAGTGTCAGAAGAAACAAAGGAGGCGGTAAACGCCGCTTTATATGGGGAAGACTGTTCTTCCGGAGCACTCTTTTTTATGGCACGTGCTTATGCGGATAAAGAAAAGGCGGCATGGTTTGACAGACATCTGACAAAACTCTTTACGTATGGCGGGCATGAATTTTTTTGCTGATGAAAAAGGGTATTGATTGCGGGGAAAAAAGAAACGTGTTATAATGGGCGGGATAATAAGGTGATATCTGTTAAGGAAGCAGAGGTCAGAAACAATACAAATGCACAAAAGCATTGGAAGTGTGAGGAAATTATGAAAGAATTATTCTACAAAAGTACAAGAAACAGTGGGATTCGTGTAACCGCTTCACAGGCGATCTTAAAGGGTCTTTCAGAAGAAGGCGGTTTGTTTTTGCCGGAAAGAATTCCTGTTTTGGACCGACCGATTGAAGATTTTGCGAATATGACCTATGCAGAGACTGCTTATGAGGTAATGAGCCGTTTTTATACGGATTTTACGGAAGAAGAATTGAAAAACTGTATCAACAGAGCATATGATTCCAAATTCGACACCGAAGTGATTGCTCCCCTTGTAGAGGCGGATGGTGCCTACTATCTGGAATTATTCCATGGACCTACGATTGCTTTTAAGGATATGGCTTTGTCCATTCTTCCCCATCTGATGATTACATCTGCCAGAAAAAACAATGTCAAAAATGATATCGTAATTTTGACGGCAACCAGCGGTGACACCGGAAAAGCGGCATTGGCAGGTTTTGCAGAAGTGGAAGGAACCAAGATTATTGTATTTTATCCGAAAAATGGTGTCAGTGCGATTCAGGAACGCCAGATGGTAACACAGAAAGGGGACAATACTTTTGTTGTGGGAATCCATGGCAATTTTGATGATGCGCAGACCGGAGTAAAGAAGATTTTTGCAGACAAGGAATTTGCAAAGGAACTGGATGCAAAAGGCTATCAGTTCTCCTCTGCCAATTCCATCAATATCGGACGTCTGATTCCGCAGGTTGTTTATTATGTATATTCTTATGGAATTATGTTAAAAGAAGAACGCATTCAGGCAGGCGAAAAGATCAATGTGGTAGTTCCCACAGGTAACTTCGGGAATATTTTAGCGGCTTATCTTGCAAAACATATGGGTGTGCCGATCGACAAACTGATCTGTGCGTCCAACCACAATAAAGTACTGTATGATTTCTTCCGGAATGGGGAATATAACCGCAACAGAGAGTTTTATTTAACGACCTCTCCGTCCATGGATATTCTGATCTCCAGCAACTTAGAGCGTCTGATTTATCTGATCGCCGGAGAAGATGATGAGAAAAACAAAGAATTGATGAAGCAGCTTTCCGAGAACGGTTCTTATACGATCACGGACAAGATGAAAGAAGGACTTTCGGATTTTGTGGGTGGTTATGCAACAGAAGAGCAGACCGCACAGCGCATCAGGGATTTGTACGAAAAGACCGGATATGTACTGGATACGCATACAGCCGTTGCATCCTATGTATATGAGCAGTATGTGAATAAGACAGGCGATACGAATAAAACGGTGATTGCCTCCACAGCAAGCCCGTTCAAGTTTGGCCAGAGCGTAATGGAAGCCATTGATGGCAGGGAGCACAATGAGGATATGTTTGAATTGGTGGAAACCCTTTCTAAGACAGCCAATGTAGCCGTTCCTGCGGCGGTATCCGAGTTGAAAACAGCACCGGTTCTCCATGACCACATCTGTGAAAAAGACGGTATGAAGGAAATCATCCGCGAATTTTTACATATGTAACATAGAATGTAACATAAAGTGTAATATAAAAAGAATCCCTTTCGTGGCTTATGAAAGGGATTCTTTTTTTTTGCAATAGGAAATTTTTTTAAAATTACCTATTGCAAAAAAACACTCCGTGAGGATGCGCACGCTTTTGCATAGGTAGAATGTCGCTAAAAGCGACGCAAAAGCGGCGCTAGAGTTTCGCTTGCGAAACTCTTTATTACTTTATAAAAAATTACCGAGATGATTTTTTATTATTAAAAATCATCGAGATGATTTTTTTAAAAAAAAATCATCTTTCACACATGCGAATATATTCCTGATCGGTGCAGAGTGTTTTGTATGCCGGACGTATAATCTTACCGTTGTTGGCAAGCTCTTCCAAACGATGAGCACTCCAGCCGACGATACGGGCAATCGCAAAGATCGGGGTGTAGAGTTCTAACGGAAGTCCGAGCATCTGATAAACGAAACCGGAATAGAAGTCTACATTGATGCTAACGCCTTTGTACATCTGGCGTTCGGATTCGATGATCTTAGGCGCTAAACGCGCAACCATATCGTATAATGCGTATTGATCCTGCAATCCTTTTTCAATGGACAATTTCTCTACAAAGCCTTTGAAGATCTCGGCACGTGGATCGGATTTGGAGTAGATCGCATGGCCGACACCATAGATCAGACCGGCTTTGTCAAAGGCCTCTTTGTGAAGCAGACGACGCAGGTAGTAGGATACTTCGTCCTCGTCCTTCCAGTCATGTACCTGCTCCATCATGTCATTGAACATTCTGACTACTTTTATGTTGGCACCGCCGTGGCGGGGACCTTTTAAGGAACCGATGGCTGCCGCGATAACAGAATACGTGTCCGTCATGGAAGAGGATACGACATGTGTGGTAAAGGATGAGTTATTACCACCGCCGTGTTCCATATGTAAGATCAGGGCAATGTCTAAGATCTTGGCTTCCAGTTCGGTGTATTTGCTGTCCGGACGCAGTAAGTGAAGAATGTTTTCTGCCATGGACAGATTATCCTGCGGATGGTGAATAAAGAGACTGTCCGCATTGTGATAGTAGCTGTATGCCTGATAACTGTAGATAGTTAACAGGGGGAAGACACTGATCAGTTGCAGTGACTGGCGCAATACATTGGGGATGGAAGTATCATCCGCAAAATCGTCATAGGAATAGAGTGCCAGTACGCTTCGGGCAAGGGAATTCATCATATCCTTGCTGGGTGCCTTCATAATGATATCTCTTACGAAACTGGTTGGAAGTGAACGATACTTAACCAGTAGTTTTTCAAAATCCTTTAATTCCTCTTTATTCGGTAATTTATTAAATAATAACAGGTAAGTTACTTCTTCAAAGCCAAAACGTTTATCCTCCGTAAAGCCTTTTACCAGATCCGCAACATTGTAGCCGCGGTAGAAGAGATTGCCGTGATCGGGGAAGGATACTCCATCCACGATTTTGGTTGCACGTACATCGGAAATGTTTGTCAATCCGGCAAGTACGCCCTTTCCGTTTAAGTCACGAAGTCCCCTTTTGACATCGTATTTGACAAAGAGGTCGGAGTCAATGACACCTGCCTGTTTTGAAAGTTCAGCTAATTCCATGATATCGGGTGTGATTTCTGAATAGATATTTTTTTCCAATATGTTCCCACCTTTCTGTTTATTTGTAAAACGGTATTGTGCATGTGAAACTTTATCAGCCTTCTATGTTTACAAAATACATTTCTATGTTACCGAAAAAAAACATTTTACACAAGTTAAAATCTGCGATTTTATATTTTTTTTAGGATATTTCTGATAATTTTAAAGGAATAAAGTGGGAAAATACATGGTTTTGCAAAGCGCAGAATGGTATACTGGAAAAATAAGATTATGAATGGATGGAATGTATAAGAATGGATTGCAGAGTAAAACGACTTGCGGCTTTGCGTGCCGCCATGAGAGAAAGAAAGATTGATTATTACGTGATTCCGACGGCGGATTATCATGATTCGGAATATGTGGGAGTCTACTTTAAAATCAGGGAGTGGTATTCCGGGTTTACCGGTTCAAACGGAACCCTTCTTGTGGGAAAGGATACGGCAGGACTCTGGACGGACGGCAGGTATTTTGTGCAGGCAAAAAAAGAGTTGACCGGAAGCGGGATCCAATTATTCAAGATGGGAGAGGAAGGGGTTCCCACGATCTTTGAATATATAAGAACAAATGGGAAAAAGAACGTACGCATCGGTTTTGACGGCAGAATTCTCAGAAAAAATTATGTACAGCGATTGTTGCAGACATGTGAAGAACTAAGCCCCGAACTATGCTACGAGGAAGATCTTGCCGGAGATTTGTGGAGTGACCGCCCCGGACTGTCAGCCAACCCCGTATTTTTTATGGAAGAAAAATACTGCGGGATGACGGTTGCAAAAAAGTGGTCCCTTATCAGAGAGAAAATGAAGGAAGAAGGAGCCGACTTTTTATTTGTCAGCAAACTGGATGATATTATGTGGTTTTTAAACATCCGCGGAAATGATGTGGCATGTAATCCGGTTGCCCTGTCCTATCTGTATATTCTGCAGGACGAACTTCATCTTTTTATACAAAAAGAAGCCGTTTCAAAGAGCATGGAAGAGTATTTTTTTAAAAACCAGATCCGGATTCATGAATACGGAGATGTCTTTACCTTTTTAAAAGAAAATGCAAAGGGATTATCCGGAATTGCGGATGAAAACGAGACCGGTTATCTGGCATCCATTCTCATTTCCAAAGAGGCTGCGATTTTAAAAGCGACCAATCCGATCGAAGAGATGAAGGCAGTCAAAACGAAAGAAGAATTGGAACATATCCGACATTTTTATCTGTTAGACAGTGTGGCGGTATGCAAATATCTATACCGTATGCAGCAAAATGGGGTCGGGATGGATGAGTGGAGTGCGTCGAAGGTCATGGATGATCTAAGGAGTAAGATACCCGGTTTTAAGGGACTTTCCTTTGAAACGATCTGTGCTTACGGAGAAAATGCAGCCATGATGCATTACGAAGCAAAAAAAGAGAGTGCTGCCACGATACAAAATGAGAATTTCCTGCTTTTAGATTCCGGCGGACAGTATCCGGGGGCGACAACGGATGTCACAAGAACCATTGCGATGGGAAGCCTGACAAAGGAACAGAAGCGTGATTTTACATTGGTGGCAGCGGGAATGCTTCGTTTGCAGAATGCCGTTTTTTTGTCGGGATGCACCGGACGCAATCTGGATATTTTGGCAAGACAGCCTTTGTGGGAACAGGGAATGGACTATAAATGCGGCACCGGGCATGGAGTCGGTTATTTTTTGAATGTACATGAGGGTCCCCACAGCATTCGTTGGAAATATCTGCCGGGGACTTTGGAAGCCATACTGAAACCGGGTATGCTGGTAACGGATGAACCGGGCGTGTACAAAGAAGGAAAATATGGCATCCGTACGGAAAATGTCCTTTTGGTAAAAGAAAAGGAAAAAAATGCAGACGGCACTTTCCTTGCTTTTGAAGTGCTCACCTTTGTGCCGATTGATCTGCGTGCAATCGATACCGAATATCTGGAAAAATCGGATATAAAAAAATTAAATGCCTATCATGCCATGGTATATGAGAAAATTTCTCCGTATCTGGATGAAAAAGAAGCCGGATGGCTGGCAAAAATAACGGCCGGAATCCAAGAATAAAGAAGTCTAAAAATTATCTAAAATGATGAGGGAAACATTGACAATCCAAAGGGAATCTGCAATAATAAAACCGGTGTGTAAAAACACATAAATAGGAAGTGCCGTGATAACGGTGTTGTTCATACATTATTTTAAGGAGGGTGACATATGTCAACAAAAGCGTATTATCCAATTTCCGAAATTGGTGCTGGCAAAGTAGGATTTTCTAAGACACGTTCTATCATTGAAGCAGCTTTTTACGGAAACAACGTAGTAAAAGTTAACACATTAAAAGAAGCTTATGAATTAGCTAAGAATTCACCGGGAACCATCGTAACAGATATGCCGATCAAAGACGGCGAGACTTTTGGTCTTGAAAAAGATGCTAAAGTTTTATTATTCAACGATGGTGCCGTAACAGGCCGTTACGCAGCAGCTCGTCGTATCAAAGGCGAACCGGGCGTTGATGAAACCAAACTGGATAAAGTAGTTATGGACGCTATTTATGAAACACGTTGGAAAACAATGTATCATGCAACCTGTTTCGTAGGTCTTGATCCTGAATTTATGGTAAAGGCTCACCTTCTGATTCCGGAAGGAGAAGAGAACTTACTTTACAACTGGATGATCAACTTCCAGTATATGTCAGATGAATATGTTAAGA
>CAYLSH010000031.1:0-19076 GCA_964386235.1 uncultured Lachnospiraceae bacterium
GATGTGATTCATGCCGTGAAAAAGATTGCGGCGTACTATCACAAATAAAGGAAATAATAGGTGGAGGCGTGAATGCAGCTTAGTATTATTGTGCCGGTATATAATATGGCGGCGGATGGAAAATTAAATTATTGTCTGGATTCTTTGGTTGCGCAGACAATCTCGGATTATGAGATCATTGCAGTGGATGACTGCTCCACCGATCATTCCATGGATATTTTGAAGGAATATGAAAAGAAGTATCCGGATAAGTTTATTGCGATTCATTCTACGGTAAATAAGCATCAGGGAGGTGCTAAAAATATCGGCATCCGAAGAGCAAAGGGTGAATGGATTGGATTTATTGACAGTGATGACTGGATTGTGCCGGATTTTTATGAACGCCTGATTGGAAAAGCGGAAGAAACCGGAGCGGATGTGGTAGGATGCGATTATTGTCTGACCGATGAACACTCCATGAAAGTAGGCAAGATCGTACCAAACAATAAAGTGGAACAGACAGGGATTTTGGATGATGAAAAGAAAAAAAGTCTGATTCTGGATGGAGGAAGTCTGGTCGTTAAAATTTTTAAACGGGAAAGGATCCTGAAAGACGGGCTTTTTTTCCCGGAGGATATCTATTATGAAGACAATGCACTGGGAAATTCCTACATGATCCTTGCCAATCATTTTGAGTATATCCCGGAACCTTTGTATTATTATTATCAGCATGAAACATCCACGGTACATACGATTTCTCCCAAACGCTGTGAGGACCGGATGGAAGCGGCACGGCTGATGATTGAGGATGCAAAGAGATTTGGCTATTTTGAAAAATACCATGCTGAATTAGAATACAGTTTTATTTTGTTGCATTACATCAATACACTTTTTACCTACATGGCGGGCGTGAAGCCGACACGGTACCGTTTTGTGAAAAACATGGGGGATGAAATGAAGAGGTATTTCCCGGATTTTCAGAATAACCCATACTACCGGTCTCGGACCCATGAAGAAGAAAAGAAACTGGTTGCCATGCAACAGAAATCCACGGTATATTTTATCATATATTATAAGTTGTTATGGACATACCGTAAAATCAGGAAGAAATTCAAATAAATTCTGATGAGACAGGCAGGAGAGAATGGAGTGGAAATAGGAAGTTTTTATGAAATAAATCCGAAATGTATTGAGCGTGACACAGATAGTGGAGAACTTTTGAACCTGGATGAAGTGAATAAATACAAAAAAACAGAAGTGGCATTTACTTCTTCAGGAAGATCGGCAATAGCATTGGCACTCCGTTCCCTGGAGAGGGAATGTCCCCATATCGAAAAAAAGTGTTTGATGCCGGGCTATATGTGTGATTCGGTTTTTTTGCCATTTATACAAAATGGGTGGCAACTGTGTTTTTATCATATTGATAAAAATATGAAAGCAGATGCGGAAGAATTATGCGGCATAATCGAAAAAGAAAATCCGGGTATGCTGTTTATTCATACATATTTTGGGACGGATACATGGAAAGAACTCCGTTGTATGATTGAGAAATATCAAAACGATGGGATTGTTGTTATGGAGGATGTGACACAATCTTATTATCTGCATACAGATACACAGGCGGACTATATTGTGGGGAGTTTGCGTAAATGGTATGCGATTCCTGACGGTGGCTTTGTTGCAACGAATCAGACTTTGCATCCGGAATATATGGAAGTGGATGAATTTGTGGCTCGTGAACGTTTTCAAATGCAAAGAAACAAATGGCAATATTTAACGGAGCGCTATGCTGCAACAGGCAAAGAATGTGGTGACTATCCGGAAAGGTTACAGAAGGAAAAAGAGAGTTTTCTTTCTGTAAATAAGGAGATGGAAGCATATTTGGATAAAGAAAAGAAAATACCCTATCTATCCGGCATTTCCAAAAAGATATTGCGTAATACGACAGAAAAGGATTGCAAAACGCGACGTGATGAGAATTATCGTATTTTATTCAAAGGACTGCAGAATAAAAAAACTTTGAAAACGGTATATAATGGGTGCGAAGAAACGGCAGCACCTTTGTATATGCCGGTTTATATGAATGAGAGAGATTCATTACAACAGTATCTGCGGGAACATGATATTTATGTTCCGGTGCTATGGCCGGTAGGATATGAAAACGGGACATTTATCAGTGAAGAAGAGAAATATATTTTCAGCCATATAGCCGCGATTCCCATAGATCAGCGATATGGAAGAGAAGAAATGAACAAAATCATTGGTGTGATAGAAAATTATGAATCCGCATTTGAGGATTGTGAGGGCAAAAAATGATCGGAATTCGGGCAGATGCAAATGATATAGTAGCAACCGGTCATATTATGCGGTGTATGACGATTGCGGAGCAAGTTATAAAAATGGGTGAGGAAGTCCTGTTTTTTATGGCAGATGAATATGGAGTCCCCCTGTTACAGGAAAGAGGGCTTCGCTATGAGATATTACATACGGACTGGCAAAAACCAACAGAAGAAGTTGCGGTACTGGCCAATAAGGCAAAAGAACATGGGATTCGGACTATATTGTTTGATTCCTATTACATGACAAAAAGTTATTTCACTGCACTGGAAGAAAAACTGGGCGGTGCAAGATTTGCATATATAGATGATCTTTTTGAAGATGTGTATCCGGTGGAACTGCTTATTAATTATAATGCATATTATACGCAGTTCCCATATGCGGAGGAATATAAAAAGTTTGGAAAAAAAGATGTGCGTTTATGCCTGGGACCTACTTATGTACCCTTACGGGAGGAGTTTGGAAATACGGAACGGAAAGAGGGAAAAGAGAATACTGTTTTGTTAAGTTGCGGCGGAGGAGACATACTGCAGTCGCTGCACGGAATATTGGAAAGGGCTGTTGCAGATGATAGATTTAATAGTACCATATTTCATGTAATTATCGGACGGTATCATCAGAAAAAGGAATGTCTGGAACAGTTGGCACTACAGCATAAGAATGTGATTTTGCATTATAATGTCAGTAATATGGCGCAAATGATGGAAGAAAATTGCATTGCGGTTTCGGCGGCGGGAACGATGCTGTATGAATTATGTGCGATGGAAAGACCGACTGTATTTTATATTACAGCGGAAAATCAGAGATACGACAGCGATTTTTTTGCAAAAGAAGAGCGAATGTTTTTTGCAGGAGATATCCGGATTAACAGAGAAGAATGTATAGGACGTATATTAGAAGGAGTCCATGCATTACTATGTGATGTGGAAAAACGTAACCGGATGAAAGCCGGACTAAGACGGGTCACTGACGGAAGAGGAGCAGCAAGGATTGCAGAGATTCTGACCCAATTATGAGAAGAACACCAGTATGAAAGATATGGATGAGCGGAGGAAAGAAATGAACGCAGTGGCTATTATAACTGCAAGGGGAGGCAGTAAACGAATACCGGGGAAAAATAAAATGGACTTTTTGGGGAAACCTATTATTTGTTATTCTATAAACGCAGCACTTTCATCCGGAATTTTTGACGAAGTGATGGTTTCCACGGATGACGAAGAGATTGCTGAGATTGCACGAAAAGAAGGTGCTAAAGTGCCATTTATGCGAAGCGAGGCAACAGCAAATGATTTTGCGACTACGGATGATGTGTTGATGGAAGTGTTGGAAGAATACGAAAAACGTGGCAAGAACTTTCAGTATATGGCTTGTATTTATCCGACAGCACCGTTTGTCACCCCGCAGAAATTAAAGGATGCCATGCAGATTTTGAAGGATAATCAGGCGTCCGGAGTCATGCCGGTGGTTCGCTTTTCTTTCCCTCCTCAGAGAGGAATGGTAATCAGGAAGGGCCGACTGGATTATCGTTATCCGGAAAATGCATCAAAACGTTCTCAGGATTTAGAGGCGATGTATCATGACTGTGGACAATTTTATATATACGATGTAGAAAAGTATCGTGCATGCAGAGGCAATCTGCCGGATGGATACTTCCCCATTGAGGTGCCGGAGTTACAGGTGCAGGATATTGATAATATGTCTGACTGGAAACTGGCGGAGATGAAGTATCAGATGATGATGGAAATGTAATGTAAACAGAAAGGCAGAGGTGATTCTATGCAGAACCGGATAAAGATTGGGAAAAAATATGTTGGCAAAGATGCACCGACTTTCATTGTTGCGGAAATGTCGGCAAATCATTTGCAGGATTTTGAAAGGGCAAAAAAAATTATAAAGGCGGCGGCAGATGCAGGTGCGGATGCAATTAAACTGCAGACTTACACAGCGGACACCATCACGCTGGATTGCGATAACGATTATTTTCAGATTACGCAGGGGACGATTTGGGACGGAACAACACTTCATAAATTGTACCAGGAAGCATATACACCATGGGAGTGGCAACCGGAACTGTTAAGGTATGCCAATGAGTTGGGATTGGAATGTTTTTCCTCGCCGTTTGATTTTACGGCTGTGGATTTTATGGAAGAAATGGATATGCCGGCATATAAGATTGCTTCTTTTGAAATTAATGATATTCCATTGATTCGAAAGATTGCAAAACTGGGAAAACCAATGATCTTTGCAACGGGAATTGCTTACCTCGAAGACATTGAACGGGCTCTCAGAGTATGCAGGGAAGAAGGAAATGAACAGGTTATCCTATTAAAGTGTACATCCCAGTATCCATCGCCGTACGAAGCAATGAATCTAAAAGTGATTCCTAACATGGCGGAAGTATTTGACTGTAGTACAGGACTTTCCGACCACAGCATGGGCTGCGCAGTTGCAGTAGCAGCCGTTGCATTGGGAGCTAAAATGGTGGAAAAACACCTGACACTGTCCCGCGCAGACGGAGGGGCTGATGCAGAGTTCTCTATGGAGCCGGCAGAATTTAAACAGATGGTGGATGAAATCCGTATAGTGGAAAAAGCACTCGGCAGTGTAACATATGAATTGACGGAGCAGCAAAAGCGCAGCCGGGAAGATGGACGCTCCCTTTTTGTGGTAGAGGATATTAAGAAGGGAGATATAATAACAAATAAAAACGTGCGCTCTATTCGTCCTAATTTTGGGCTTCACACTATGTATTATGAAGAAATACTTGGAAAAAAGGTAAAAAAAGATGTTGCAAAGGGGACCCCTTTGTCCTGGGATATGATGGAATTATAAGATGATGATTATTTGAACAAAACAGGACAGAGAGTCATTTGAGGTAACGGGAATGGCAAAAAAAATGATGATTTTGGGAGCCAGTGCATTACAGGTTCCGGCAATCAAAAAGGCAAAAGAAATGGGTTATGAAGTGATCCTTGTAGACTATGACCCGGAGGCAGTCGGCTTTGAACTTGCCGATGTAAAGTTGGTAGTCAGTACTTTGGATCAGGAAGAGGTATTGCGACAGGCATTCATTTATGAACCGGATGTAGTCATTACATCTACAAGTGACGGGCCGGTAAGAACGGCTGCATATGTAAATGAAAGGTTAGGAAAACAACCGGACCTGGCATATGAAGATTCTTTGTGTGCGACGATTAAAAACTATATGCGTGATCGTCTGAAAGAAAATCATGTACCGATTCCGCGATATTTTACCGTTCATAATGAAAAAGAATTTTTAGAAGCAATACAGGAAATGCCGGGTGATATGATCGTAAAACCGGCTGATAATGCCGGAAGCCGGGGGGTTATTCTTCTAAAAAAAGATCCGGTCAGCGGTAGAATGGAGCCATCCAATGCTTTGGAGGTATATGCGTATAGCAAAGGAAACTCCCGTAATGGTATTGTAATGGTGGAAGAGTTTATGGAAGGTGAGGAGGTCAGTGTTGAGTCCATGACAGTTAATGGGGAGACAACTGTGATCGCTATTACCGACAAAATGACCACACCACCGCCATATTTTGTGGAATTAGGGCATGTGGAGCCTTCACACCACCCGTTGCTTTTACAGGAACAGATTAAAGAAGTGACGAAAAAGGCAGTTTCGGCGATCCGGTTGCAGAACGGACCGGCACACACGGAAATTAAATTGACAAAAGAAGGTCCTAAGATTGTAGAATTGGCAGCGCGCCTTGGTGGGGATTTCATTACCTCCCGTTTGGTGCCCTTGTCAACCGGTGTAGATATGGTGGGCAATTCCGTTATTCTTGCAACCGGTGGAAAGATTGACCTTGAAAATAAGGTGAGTCAGGGTGCTGCAATTCGTTTCATTCCGGGAGAAAAGGGTATTATCCGCAATATTTATGTGCCTGCGGAATTAGAAAAAAGTCAGGGTGTTGAGGAAATTGTTCTGTATAAAAAACCGGGTGATTGTGTAGACGGAACGAAATCCAGCAATGACAGAGTGGGACATGTTATTGCAACGGGTAAAGATGCCGAAGAAGCTTTTTTGCGTGCAGCGGATATAGTAAATAGAATAAAGGTAGAGTATTCATGAAAGAAAGAATCTATGTGTGTCACACATATTATCATGCCTACATTGCAGTATTAAAGGAACTAAACCTGAATAAAGAAAAACACGGCCAGGCAACACTTGTACTTAGTACAATGTCGAATGATTTCGGAAATTTGATCGGGCGGGCAAAAATGTCCGGATTGTTTGAAGATGTATATATGTTTGAGGAAAAAGAGGATGTTTTTTTTCCGGAATTAAAAAAATATCATACGGACAAGGGAAACATTGTATTAAATATGTTTAACCGTATGCGTTACACGAAAAAATTAGGAAAATTACAGGAACCGTATGTGCCTGTGGATTTTAAGTTATATAAGGATATTTATGTGTTTTGCGATTCGGATCCAATCGGTTATTATCTGTCTTATAAAAAGATTTACTACCATGCTGTGGAAGATGGACTTGACTGCATCAGCACATATGATACGGCCAGGTATTCCAATCGGGGGCATTTTGCCTTAAAAGCATGGATGGCAGCACACAATCTGATTTTTATTGAAAATGGGTATGGTAAATACTGTTTGGATATGGAAGTTAATAATATAGCATGCCTGCCATATCCGATTAAGAAATATATTGAAAAACCGCGGATAGAATTAACCCAAAATCTTACAGATGATGATAAACGCATTCTGGTGTCTTTTTTTATGGAGAATTTATCGGAACTTGAGAAACAGTTGGCACAGTGTCCGAAAGACAGGCAGAGAATTCTGCTTTTAACGGAGCCGTTGTGTGCATTGGATGTAAGAGAAAGAATATTTCGGGATATCATCAGGGATTATTGCGGGGACAGTGTAGTATTGATCAAACCGCATCCCCGGGATGAACTGGATTATAAAAAAGTATTTTCGGAGCAGATTGTCATAGAAGGAAAGTTCCCGATGGAAGTGTTGAACTGCATTCCGGGGCTGGTATTTGATAAAGTAATCTCAGTGTTTACAGTGCCTCATGCAATTCAATTCGCAGGAGAAATCATATATTTGGGGGAAGATTTTATGGATCAGTATGAAGCTCCCGAATTGCACAGACAAAATGAAGCAATATAATTGCGTATCTGCCTTAACGGATATGTTTTATTTACAATGTTTAAAACGGCAACTTGCATCAGCAGGTTGTCGTTTTATTGCTTCTGTGGTACAATTAGAAGTCAGAATTAAATTGGAGATAGTGTACTTATGCTTAAAATATTAAAGAAAATGAATCGTCTTCTGGACGCAAAACAAAAACGCCTAATGGTGTTGATTGTATTTTTAATGCTGATTGGCGGTATTTTGGAAAGTTTAAGTATTTCGGTTGTTATTCCGGTGATTGAAGTCTTATTGGATCCGGAGGCGGTTGTCAATAATAAATATATGGCATGGTTATATAATGCCTTGCATTTACAGAGTAATACACAGTTTACGATTGTAATGATGGTGGCTCTTATTGCTGCTTTTGTGTTAAAGAATTTGTTTTTGTTTTTTCAGAATGTGGTGCAATTGCGTTTTGTGTACACAAATCAGTTTGCAACCTCCCGCAAAATGATGATCAACTTTATGAACCGTCCTTATGAGTACTATTTAAATGCGGATACTGCTGTTATTCAGAGGAGCATTACCTCGGATGTAAATAATATGTATGGACTTATATTAAGTTTACTCCAGCTGGTCAGTGAAGCAGTCGTTTTTGCCTGCCTGGTAGCGGTCCTTTTAGCAGTGGATGCACAAATGATTTTAACGATTGCGGCTTTGCTC
This sequence comes from uncultured Lachnospiraceae bacterium, assembly GCA_964386235.1. Classification (GTDB taxonomy): domain Bacteria; phylum Bacillota; class Clostridia; order Lachnospirales; family Lachnospiraceae; genus RGIG8767. The sequence goes on from CAYLSH010000031.1 coordinate 8,164, forward strand.
ATTGTTGTGCTACTTTTGATAAAAGTAGTGATTAAACCAATTATGGTAAAAGCAGGACAGGAAAACCAGGATTATTATTCGGGGCTGTTTAAGTGGATTGAACAGTCGGTAATGGGAATTAAGGAGATAAAGATCGCAAATAAAGAGCAGTATTTTATTAATGAATATGGAAAATGTGGTTTGGGCTATGTAAATGCCGTTCAGAGATATAACCTGTATAATTCCACACCCCGTCTGCTGATCGAAACAGTCTGCATTGCGGGATTGGTTCTGTATATGATGATCATTATGCTGCAGGGGGCAACTGTGACAGAACTTCTGCCACAACTTACGACATTTGGACTGGCTGCCATGCGTCTGATTCCGAGTGCTAATCGTATCAATAATTATCTGACAAGTATTTCCTACTTTGAGCCATTTTTTATGGGGGTTTCGGATAATCTGCAAGAGGATATCCACGATAATAGCATCGTATATGATGCTACTGCCTATGAACATGCCAAAAAAGTGGATAAAATGGATATTAAACAGGAAATTGCTCTGTGTGACATCACATATAAGTATCCAAATACAGAAACTATGATTTTTGACCATGCGGATATGACCATTCCTATTGGTGCAGCTGTTGGTATTGTGGGAACTTCCGGATCGGGTAAGACGACAATAGTAGATGTCATGCTAGGGTTATTACAGTTACAGTCAGGCCGGATTCTGGCAGATGGTGTGGATGTAAAGACCAATTATGAAGGCTGGCTGAAAAATATTGGATATATTCCACAGACCATATTTATGATTGATTCTACCATTCGTAAGAACGTGGCGTTTGGCTTTGCGGATGAAGATATTGATGATGAGAGAGTATGGGAAGTGTTAAAGGAAGCGCAGCTGGATGAGTTTGTTCGTGGACTGCCGGAAGGATTAGAAACAGGAATTGGGGAACGTGGCATTCGTATTTCCGGTGGCCAGAGACAACGGATTGGTATTGCGAGAGCGCTTTATGAGGATCCTGAGGTGTTGGTTCTGGATGAAGCTACGTCTGCTCTGGATAATGATACGGAAGCTGCTATTATGGAGTCCATCAATCGTCTTCATGGAAAGAAGACGCTCGTTATCATTGCACATCGTTTGCAGACGATTGAAAAGTGCGACATGGTGTTCCGAGTAGCGAATGGAAAGATTGAAAGGGAACGATAGAGAAAATGAAAAAGTTATGGAACTTAGGATGGGAAATGTATCGCAAATACAGGGAAGGGATTGATTATCTTTTCTGGGGCGGCATTGCTTTTGTCCTTAGTATGGTGTTGTTTTATGTTTTTGCCAATATGATGATGATCGAAGAACAGATCTCCAATATCATCACATGGGTAATCTGTGTTATTTTCACATATATTACGAACCGGACGTTTGTATTTCGAAGCAGATCCAGCGGTGTTAAAGCGGTCACAAAGGAATTTGTTGATTTTACTTCGGCGCGTCTGGCTACACTGATATTGGAAAACGTGGTTTTGTTCATCTGTATCGATCTGCTGACATGGCATAACATGGTGGCAAAACTGATCGGTCAGTTTTTAGTGATCGTTTCCAATTATATTTTATCGAAACTATGGATCTTTAAGAAAAAAGAAAATGTGTAAAGAATCCATTTGGTGTCGGCAGAAGGAGGCACCCATGAAAAGACAGGCGAATTTTGAGGTTCTGCGTGTGCTTGCCATGGCGATGATCGTTGCCATGCATTTTATGCAAAAAGGTGGAATCTTACAGCCACTTTCTGAAGATCGAACAGCAGTCAATGCGTCTGCATGGCTGATCGAGGCATTTTGCATTGTGGCGGCAAACTGTTATGTGCTGATATCCGGCTATTTTTTAGTGGATGCACAGTGGAAATTGAATAAACTGCTGAAACTGGTTATGCAGGTGTTATTTTATTCCTTCTTAATTCCCGTGATATGTTATGTGTGTGGGATCGGAGAAGTGCGCTCGTGGTCGGTTTACGACTGGATCACAGCCATATTGCCGTTTCAGATGGATCATTACTGGTTTGCGACAGCATATGTATTGCTGTTTGCGCTAAGCCCGGTACTGGCGGCGGGAGTAAAGCAGTTATCTAAAAAACAGTTAGAGATTATGATTGGCTTACTGCTAGTTTATTTCTGCCTGTTTAAATCCATCAGTCCGGTTTTGCTGGCAACGGATCATTATGGCTATGATTATCCATGGTTTATCTGCCTGTTTTTGATCGCTGCCTATATTCGATTGTATGGGGCGGATCAGGGTAGAATTACGATTGGTCGGTGGCATTTATTGGAAACGGCCCCAAAAAGCACGCTGATTTATGTTGGCATTACAGCGTTTACCTTTGTACTCAGTCTGGTTTTGGGTGTTTTTACCGAAAAATATGGAAAATTTGCATACTACATGGATATGTTGTTTAGTTACAATCATATCCTCACACTGCTTGCTTCAATAGCCTGTTTTTCTGCGTTCCTGCAATGGAAACCGAAGGAAAACGGAATGATACGGATGCTATGTAAAGCAGCACCTTGTACGTTTGGAGTGTACCTGCTCCATGAAAATATAGCGATACGCAATCTTTGGCAGTCTTTGTTTTTGACAGACAGTACAAGGGAAAGTTTTCTTTACCTTCCCTGCATGCTGATAGCGATCATTTGTGTGTTTGCAGCCGGTGTGCTGACGGATTTAATTAGGAATATTATTTTTACAAGAATAGGGAACAGAAAGGGCAGGACATCTTGAAATTACTGCAGAAATACTATCATAAGTATAATAACTGCATAACAAAGTGGATATTACCGCTGATTTTATTTCTCTATCCGTTGATCAAGATTAATCAGGGAATAGATGTTTCGGATTCCACATACAGTCTGGGTAATTATCTGTTTTTTGACAGGTTGGAGGGAACCTGGGTAATCTCTACGTATCTTTCCAATGTGGCAGGATGGTTATTGACAAAACTACCCTTGGGGAATACTTTGCTTGGCATGAATTTATATACCGGGCTGATCGTTAGCGGCCTGGTGCTCAGTTTGTATTTCCTTTTTAAGAAATGGATGCCGGCATGGATCGTGTTTGCGGGAGAATTTATTGCGATTGGCTTTTTGTGGATTCCGACAGGAATTTTGTATAATTATCTGACGTATGTCTTTTTTTCACTTGGTGCAGTACTGCTCTATAAAGGTCTTGTAGAAGAGAATAATATGCTGCTGATGGCAGCAGGTGTAATGCTTGGGCTGAATGTATGGGTGCGGATTCCCAATCTTGCAGAAATGGCGCTGATAGTCAGCGTTTGGTATTACTGTTATCTGCAGAAAGATAATCTGCTCGGTGTGTCTGACCGTAAAGAAAAAATATCTGCGTACGCAATAAAAAAAACGTTGTTTTGTGTTTTGGGATATCTGGCAGGAATCATGATTCCTTTGATTTTGATATTGGTTCGGTATGGTCTGGGTGGAATTGTTGAGATGATTTGTGGTTTGTCCCATATGCAGAGCGAGGATGAGACATATTCCGTATTATCCATGATCCGGGCAACGCTGGATGCATATGTGAGAACCGGGAAATGGATGACGTTTATCCTGGTGGGTATTGTACTGGGGATTGCTATGTTTGCCATTCAAAAAGGTAGGTTCCTGATCGTTAAAAAGGGGATATATTTTGTAGGAATAGTGGTTTTGATCCGCTTTTTCTGGGGAAGAGGAATGTTTTCTTTCCGTTATTATGAAGATTATACCAGTATGTATGAATGGGGAATGATCGGACTGTATCTGGCATGGATATCCTGTGGATATCTGTTAGCCGGAAAAGGAGTATCCATACAGGAAAGATTGTGGGGAATGATATCTTTAGTCGTTCTTTGTATCACACCACTTGGCAGCAATAATTATACCTATCAGAATCTGAATAACCTGTTTTGGGTATCGCCGGTGACGGTGTATGCTTTTGTAAAATGGTTTCGCAGACGTTATCCAAAGGAAAAGCAGGAGTATATTTTCCCTTGGAAGGCTATGACGGCAGCACTTGCCATTATGATTCTGGTACAGAGTATTGGGTTTCACACACAATTTGTATTTCGCGATGGAATGGATGGAACAAAAAGAGATACGATATTGACGGAACCGCCGGTACTAAAGGGAATGAAAACAACATCCGCCAATGCGAAAAATCTCAGTGGTTTATTAACATACATACAGAGTGCGAAGACAGAGGGAGAAGCGATTTATTTTGGAGACTGCCCGGGACTTGCCTTTCTTTTGCAGAAACCGGCGGCTATTGGAAGTACATGGCCCGATTTGGATTCTAATTCAACAGAATGGATGGAGCAGGAACTTCTGACCCTCGGTGAAAAACCGGTTATTATTGTACGAAAGATTGAACCAAGCAGTAATTCCTTTGTGCAAAAGAAAGAATTGCTACAGGATTATATGAGTACGAATCACTATGCTATTTTTTATGAAAATGAAGATTATGAAGTATATGAACCGATAGAATGGAAATAGTGTGAAAAATAAACTCGATAGTTTATTTTTCACACGGCTATTTGTGTCGCAGGCGCCACAAAGTAGCCTTGATCGCAAAACTGAATCTGAAATTCAGTTTGCGATTCCTTCGACGCAAAGCGTCTGCGGAATGGAGATTCAAATGATCAATTTTAATGTCCCTCCTTTTACGGGAAAAGAACCTGAATACATCATGGAGGCGGTCAGAGCACAGAAAATCTGTGGGGATGGTCAGTTTACGAAAAGGTGTAATGCGTGGATTGAGGAAAAAACAGGAACGAAAAAAGCACTTTTGACAACTTCCTGTACGCATGCAACAGAATTAGCAGCCCTGCTTGCGAATGTGCAGCCGGGTGACGAGGTGATCATGCCCTCTTATACTTTTGTTTCCACAGCGGATGCCTTTGTTTTAAGGGGAGCCGTTCCGGTGTTTGTGGATATCCGACCGGATACGATGAATATTGACGAGACGAAGATAGAAGCGGCAATCACAGAAAAAACGGTTGGAATCGTGCCGGTTCATTATGCGGGCGTTGCTTGTGAAATGGATACGATCATGGACATTGCCAATCGTCATGGCCTTTGGGTAATTGAAGATGCGGCACAAGGCATTATGTCAACATACAAAGGGAAGGCATTGGGCACTTTTGGTGAGTTTGGCTGTTTCTCCTTCCATGAGACGAAAAACTACAGTATGGGAGAAGGCGGTGCCATCCTGATCCGGGATGAAAAATATATCGAAGATGCGGAGATAATACGGGAAAAAGGAACGGACCGCAGTAAATATAATCGTGGGCAGATTGACAAATATACATGGAGAAATTATGGATCCAGTTATTTGCCAAGTGACATGAATGCGGCATACCTCTGGGCGCAGTTAGAAATTGCCGAGCAGATCAATGATGCCAGACTGGCTTGTTGGGATCAGTATAAAAAAGAACTGACGGCTCTTGCAGAAAAGGGAAAGATCGCATTGCCCTACATCCCACAGGATTGTGTGCATAATGCCCATATGTTTTATGTCAAGGCGGCAGATATTGAAGAGAGAACCGCCCTTGAGCAGTTTTTAAAAGCCAATGGTATCTGGGCAGTATTTCATTATATTCCGCTTCATTCTGCTCCGGCAGGAGAGCGGTTTGGCCGTTTTCATGGTGTGGATGAATATACGACGAAAGAAAGTGAGAGACTGCTTCGGCTCCCGCTTTACTACGGTTTAAAAGAAGAGGAAGTATCGTATATCTGCGGAAAAGTAAGGGAATTTTATCAGTAAGTGGAGATTTACACAGAAACCGGCAGGAGGAAAAGAAAGGGCAAAAGTATGGATCGACTGAAAAAACGGTTACAGTTAAATAATGTGCTGGCATTTTTTATGATCATACTCCTGTTTGGACTGAGTGCTGTCTTTTTTGATTTTTACTATGATCTGAATGATGATGTACTGATCAAGGATATTGTGTCCGGAGCATACACGGGAACCCCGGATGCACATAGCATACAGATGCTTTATCCGATATCCCGGGTCATCTGTTTTGCTTACAGATTATTTCCGCAGATTCCCTGGCAGGGGGTGTTTTTATGCGCCGCACACGGCCTTTGTTTTTATCTGATCGCTGTGAAAAGTCTGCGGTTTATACAAAAAAAAGCAAATAAAGTACTTTGTCTGGTATTGGAACTGGCACTGATCCTGACATTGTTTTTATGGGAACTTATCATGGTGCAATATACAGTGACAGCGGGAATGTTAGCCGCCTGTGCCTGTTTTTGGGTTTTTACCTCCCCACAAAAAGAGAGTGCTATGGCATTTTGGAAGGAACAACTCCCAGCCGTTTTACTGGTTATTTTAGCATTTAATATACGTTCTGAGATGCTGCTTTTGATGAGCCCCTTTATTGCCTTTACCGGCATTTTTAAATGGGCAGAAGAAAAGGAAATCTTTACAAAAGAAAATGTAAAAAAATATCTGGGTCTTGTGTTTGGAATTGCAGCCGGAATGCTTTTATCATGGATTGTGGATGCGGCAGCTTACAGCAGTCAGGACTGGCAATCGTTCCGGGATTTTTTTGACGCAAGAACGCAGGTTTACGATTATACATGGTACCCGGATTATGAGCAGGCAGAGGAATTTTACAGGGAAAAGGGTGTTACGCCTGCAAAATGGGAATTAATCGACAATTATAATTTCGGGCTGGACGAGTCCGTGGATGCGGAACTTTTATGGGATATTGCAGAATATGCAAATAACAGGAAGGCTCCGGAGAACTTTGCTTTACAGGTAAAAAGAACGCTTGTGCAATATAAATGGCTGTTGTTTGGAAATGTGGATGCACTGTATCGTGTATTTGTGTTTGCGGCATATGGAATGGTTTTGGGTCTGGCGGTCATCTGCCGGGATAAAACCGTTATTTGGAAATTGCCGCTCCTTTTTATTTTCCGCAGTGTTCCCTGGTTGTATGTGATCCGGGCAGATCGGATTCCGGCACGGATCAGTCACCCCTTATACTGTATGGAGTTCATCCTTCTTAGCGCATGGATATTTTCCTATCTGGGAAGGGAAAAGAAGATGGCACAGAGAGGATGGGCGTGCTGCGCCATAGTACTGGTTATATGTGCCGGTATCGGCTTACCCCGGACATGGGATCGGGTGGAAGAGGAGATGCTTCGCCGGGAGAATGTAAATGCCTCCATGGAAGCGTTTGCGGCATTTGCAAAAGAACATTCCGACAATTATTATTATATGGATGTATATTCTTCCGTGGATTATTCGGAAAAAATGTTTCAGAATGTAGAGCATGAACAGAAGAATTATGATATTCTGGGAGGATGGGCATCGGGAAGTCCTTTGCAGAAGGAATCCACGCAAAAATATCATCAGGAAGCGTATTCCAGGGCGGAACTGCTTTTGTGTGATAACTTTTATTTTGTAGTAAAAAAAGGCTATGACATACAGTTTTTACATGATTTTTATAAAACATTAGGTATTGTGATAGAATTAGAAAAGGTTCATTCGGTTGGCAAGGAAACTCCGTTGCTAATCTATAAAGTTGTACCGTCCGTAAACGGAATGATGGAAGAATAATTGATGTATGTAACACAAAATGCTGTCAGGAGACCAAAATGGAAAGAATATATGGAGAGAGGGTTTATTTAAGACCGATCTCATCAGAAGATACGGAATTAATACTAAAGTGGCGCAATTCCGATGCCGTAAGACCTTATTTCATTTACCAGAAGCCTTTTACCAGAGAAGGACATCTTCGATGGTTAAAGACTATGATTGAAACGGGGAACGGATACCAGTTCATTGTATGTACATCGGATCATGATCAACCGATCGGGTGCACCTATCTAAGGGATTATGACAGGGAAAATCAGAAGATAGAATATGGAGTATTTCTTGGTTCGGATGAAGTGAAGGGAAAGGGCATAGGTACGGAGATACTGGGACTTACTCTGCAGTTTGCATTCGAAGAATTACAGGTTCATAAAGTATTTGCCAGAGCCTTTTCTGACAACAAGGCATCCATTAAAAGTTTTTTAAAATGCGGCTTTGAAAAAGAAGCGTATCTGAGGGATGAAGTTTATGTAAATGGACAGTATCGCGATATTGTTTTACTTGGCATTATTAATCCAAAAGAAACCTTGGACGAGCCGTAATAAATAAGGCGGCAGAATGTGAGGAAGTATGAAAAAAGTAAGTTTTGTGATTCCCTGTTATCGCAGTGCGCTGACAATCGGGAATGTTGTACAAGAGATCAAGGACACTATGAGAACACTGACGCAGTATGAGTATGAGATCATACTGGTCAATGACTGTTCGCCGGATGATACCTTTGAAGTGATCCGCAGACTCTGTAAAGAAAATGATAATATCTGCGGCGTGGATCTGGCAAAGAATTTTGGTCAGCACGGAGCTCTGATGGCAGGCTTTCATCAGGTAAAAGGTGACATTTTGGTGTGTCTGGATGATGACGGACAGACACCTGCAAATGAAGTGGGAAAACTACTGGCAGAGATTGAAAACGGACAGGATGTGGTCTATGCCGGTTATGCACATAAAAAGCATTCCCTCTTCCGTAATTTTGGAAGTTGGATGAATGAGAAAATGGCACAGTTCTTACTGGGAAAACCCAAGGAATTATTTGTGTCCAGTTATTTTGCAGCAAGACGCTTTATTGTGGATGAAATGCTTCGTTATGAAAACGCTTATCCCTATGTGATTGGACTGGTTCTGCGCAGCACCAAGAGGATTGTAAATGTTCCGGTACAGCACCGGGAAAGGGAAGTGGGAACTTCCGGGTATACTTTGGGAAAACTGCTGGGACTTTGGTTTAACGGATTTACTGCTTTTAGTACAAAGCCGTTGCGGATCGCTACCTTTAGCGGCGGTGTTTTTGCACTATTTGGATTTGCATATGGAATTTATACGATCATTAAGAAATTTATCAATCCCGATGTACCTATGGGATTTAGTTCGACCATGGCGGCGATCATGTTCATTGGCGGTATGCTGATGATCATGCTTGGGCTGATCGGAGAATATATTGGCAGAATGTATATTTGTATGAATAGTGCGCCGCAGTTTGTGGTAAGAGATCTGGTTTTGCCACAGGATAAAGAAGAAGGGAAATAGCAGACCATGTGGATCGATGCAATAGCAGCCATAATGGGACTGGCTGGGACAATTGCATTAACAGAAACGATGTGTTTTGAAATGGAGAGGACTGCATACAGCAATAGTATGGGTGCCTTTCTATTTGTCGTGTTTGCCTTTTTCATCCTTCGTCATGTATATGCACGTATCCGCTTAGAGGATAAAAGGGGTGTGATTTGTTCAACCGTATATTCGGCGGCTCTTTCCTTTGCACTGACTGCGGGAAAACAACTGCATACTGTGGAAAACTTCGCCATTTCCAATCCACTTTTGTGGATTCAAATAGTAGTTCTTACCCTGTATTTCTTCGGACCGGTATTATATGTGCTGCAGGAGATTTCCCAAAGGGTATTTCCAAAAGAAGAAACGATAAAGGTATCTTCTGCAGGAAAGAAGGATTTTTTACTAACATGGCTGACAATTTTTCTTTGCTGGATTCCCGTTTTTTTAGCGCTGTATCCGGGTGCATTTGTTTATGATGCACAGGATGAATATGTGCAGGTGGCAGCGAGGGAATTTACCACACACCATCCGCTTTTACATGTTCTGTTATTGGGTGGAAGTGTTTGTTTTGGCAATAAATTTATGGGTTCCTATAATGCCGGGATTGCATTGTATACTCTGTTTCAGATGGCAGTGTTATCTGCTGTCTTTGCGTATACTATATGTATTTTACGCAGTTTCTTTTCCAAAAAAATCTGCATCGGGATTACTTTGCTGTATGGACTTTTTCCGTTGTTTCCGATGTATGCGGTGTGCTCTGCCAAGGATACATTATTTAGCGCTGCATTTTTGCTGCTCCTTGTGCAGATGGTAAAGATCTTAAAAAACAGAAAAAAGGGATACGGCAGAGGGGATGCGGTATTGTTTGTGCTGGCAGGCGCAGGTATGATGCTGCTTAGAAATAATGCAATGATGGCATATGGTGCCTTGTTGGTACCGGTTTGTGTATACGCTTTTAGTCAATGGAAAAAGGAACGTTTCTGGATGCGTTTTGCTGTTATGATGTTACTTTCTTTTGTCCTGTATCTGGGGGCTTCCCAGACACTTTCTTTTGCTACGGATGCAAAGAAAGGCGGCAGTCAGGAAATCTTAACGGTTCCGATTCAGCAATTGACCAGAACGTATCGATACAGTCCCGAAGCCTTTTCGGAAAATGATCGGGAAATACTGCTTTCCTATATTCCGGAAGATATTCTTGCTGTTTATGATGCAGATCTGTCGGATCTGGTAAAGATTCATTTTGATAATACGAAATTTGCCGAGGATCCTAAGGAGTTTTTGGGACTGTGGCTTAGGATGTTTACCAGGAAGCCGGTCACGTACCTGAATGCATGGTTTATGACTTCGTACGGATTCTGGTATCCGGATACGGTCATCAATGTATATGGAGGACTGGGGCAGTATACTTTTCAGTATGAGGACAGTTCTTATTTCGGGTTTGAAACAGAGCCGCCGGGAGAGCGTGATTCCAAGTTTCCATGGTTAGAAGAACAGTATCGGAGACTATCGCTGGAATTGTATCAGCAGAATGTACCGGGAATCAGCATGTTATTTTCACCCGGATTTTTGTTCTGGGTGTTTATGGGATGTGTATGCATCACCTTTTATAAAAGACAGTATGACTGGCTGCTGCCCATGGCCGCCGTCTTTCTGTTGTGGGCGACCTTCCTTTTAGGCCCCACCTTTTTAGTACGCTATGTACTGATTTTGTGGTTTGCACTTCCGCTTATGCTGGTGCCGGTTTT
>CAYLSH010000031.1:19176-20638 GCA_964386235.1 uncultured Lachnospiraceae bacterium
TAACATGAATCAGAACGTAAAATTAAGTAAAGCAATTTCATATGTGGTTATTATTGTAGCCCTGCTGGTGTTTGCATGCATCTGGCCTGCGGGAATTTTGAAACAGACCCATGTATCTAAGAGCAATGAAATCATTGCAATGGAGTCGGATCCTGTCAATGTGGAGCATAATGTAACACAGATGTTTGTAGCAGAAGAAGGGGAACTGCATGCAGTGGATCTGTATGTCTGCAACGATATGAGCGGAGAAACGATCACATTCCGGTTGTATGACTCTTCTTATACGGAAATCTATAATCAGTTCTTTGTGGTAAAAGAAAAACAGGAATATCCGGGGTTTGTGCATATTCCGGTTGGCTATGATCTGATAAAAGATCAGGAATACTATTTTACGCTGGAGGGACTTTCTGCGGATATGATCGTTGCCTATGAAGACAGGGAAACCTCCACTTCGATTGTCAATGGTTTTATGTCCTATGCAGGAATTGAAATCCAGCGGTACAATGTAATCATCCGTTATGAATACAGCACTCCGTTTACGTGGTGGCAGGTACTTTTGTCTGCAGTGGTGATATTGCTTGTAACCTCCGCCCTGTTGTGTGGAATTCGATGGCTTTTTACAAAAAAGATTGCCGATAAAGAGGTAAAGGTGCATACGGTGTTTCGGGCAGTCTTAAATCCTCTCGTCATTGTGTCGGGACTTATCCTGTGTCTGATGATCTTTCCCGGAAGAGTGTTTGGAACGGGTGTGATCAATTACGCCTTTTATGGCGGCAGTATTGTATTATTGACAGGAGTGCTGCTCTACCTGATTAATTTTAAAAGAGCGGGTAATGCACCGCTTGTAGATCAGGAGCAGTTTAAGAAAAACCTGCCGGGTTATCTGCAGGCATTCTGCATTGGCATGGCTTTGTGGTATTGCTGTGAATATATGAATGGTTTGTACGACATCCATCATTATTATTCCGAACGCAGGATGATCGTATGGTTTTTACTGGGAATCCTCTGCACATATTCCAAAAAAGAATTGCTAAGGATAGAAAATCTGATTTATTTGGTGATCGCCTCCGTAGCTTCCTATTTCTATGTGAAACCGAATCTGCATCTGGAAGAAGAGGGCGGCTTGTATCAACTGGATGCCTATATCCTGGTGATTGGCGGTATGGTTATTTTGCTGCTTCTTGCCAATATCATCCGTTTCTTTGTAAAAAAAGAAAAACCATACGGAAAACTCTGTATTCCTTATGTACTTTTCTTTGCGGTATTATTGGGCATGATGGTTATTTTCCGAAATACCAGAGAATGGGTCAGTGCCATGGCGGTACTGTTTGCGCTGTTTTACCTTAGAATGTGGTTTTGGGAAAAACGCGACAGGATCCTTACGATTGTTGGAAATGGAATTTTGTGGAACTTTATTATGATGGTTGGATATTGTCTGATGCATAGACCGTTTAACCGGTAT
>CAYLSH010000032.1:0-2537 GCA_964386235.1 uncultured Lachnospiraceae bacterium
TTACGTAATGGTGGCAAAGTGAATTTTTCAGATATAAGAAAGGACGTAAAAAGAAAACTGTCAAAATGCCGGACACACGATGCTATAGAGGAATACCAGCGTAAGCGTTTTAGTAGCCTTAAGAGGGAACGGGAATTTTTGGATAGTTACAATATTCCGGTACTGCCTGTTGCGGAACAACTCATTTATAGTTATGATTATGGTGATGGATGGGAAGTGTTGATCACTTGTGAGGACATATATGAAAAAAGTAATTCAGGATCATGGACCGGCACAAATAGAGATACGGTAACTTTATTAGTGGATAATTTGGAGGAAGTTCTTGTAAAGCATCGCCCGATTTGCATTGATAAGGATGGGATAGAACTTTTGGATGATGTGGGCGGAATTGGTGGCTTCTGCAGAATGTTAAAAACCATATATGAAGCGGATATATATAATGATGATGACATGCGTGAGAGAGAAGAAATGCTTTCCTGGGCTGAAATGATGGGGTGGACAGGCAGACGGATTAGTCCGAAACAGACATTGTAGATGATTTCGCCGGGAAGAAGCTGCCACTGGCATCTGCCAACGATAACACCGGAAAGGACAACCAAATGCGCAGTAATTTAACAACGTTGTGCTACATCGAAAAAGAGGATCAGTATCTGATGTTGCACAGAATAAAAAAAGAAAATGATGTAAATAAAGATAAATGGATTGGTGTGGGCGGACATTTCGAAGAGGGGGAGACGCCGGAGGAATGCCTGTTAAGAGAAGTAAAAGAAGAGGCGGGACTTACGCTGACCGATTGGAGGTTGCGGGGAGTTATCAGTTTTTTGTCGGATGTATGTCAGCCGGAATATATGTTTTTATATACGGCGGACGGTTATACCGGCAATCTGTCCGAATGTGAAGAGGGCGTTTTGGAGTGGGTGAAAAAGTCCGATGTATATGATCTGCCGATATGGGAGGGCGATAAGATCTTTTTCAGACTCTTAGAGGCAGATGAACCGTTCTTTTCTTTGAAATTAAGGTATGAGAAAGACAAACTGGTGGAAACTAAGTTGAATGGAAAGGATATTTCCCCTTGCTTTTATAGCGGATTACAGGGATAATAGAAACGGTAATATTTTTGTCGAGGTACAAAGACATGACATTTGATAAAGTGATAATCGGAGCCGGTTTATATGGATTGTATGCGGCACTATTTTGTGCAAAGCAGGGAGATCATGTACTGGTGCTCGAAAAGGATCCGGCTCCGTTCATGCGTGCCACATATATCAACCAGGCGCGTGTGCATATGGGATACCATTATCCGCGTTCCTTATCCACGGCGGTAAAATCAGCGGGATACTATAATCGTTTTCATGAAGATTATGGATTTTGTATTCATGATCGTTTTAAACAGATATATGCAACTTCGGCGCAGTTTTCCTGGACGAATGCCGGAGAGTTTGTGAAGTTCTGTAAAGATGCCGGTATTTTTTGTGAACCGGTGGATCCGGCAAGGTATTTTAAAGAAGGCTATTGTGATGGGGCTTTTTTAACAGAGGAAGACACATATGATGCGAAGATTTTAAGGGATCATTTTGTGGAAGAGTTAAAAAAGTTTTCCTGTGTAGAGATTATGTATTCTGCGGATATCACTGCCATAAAACGGATTCAGAATCATTATGTGGTGGAACTTGCAAATGGGGACCGGGCAGAGACGGAGTTTGTTTTAAATGCAACATATGCATCGGTAAACCAGATTCAGGACATGCTTTCGTTTGAGCCGTTTCGGATTAAATATGAACTTTGCGAGATCATATTGTGCGAGGTAGAGCAGCCGCTTTCCGATATTGGGATCACGGTTATGGATGGGCCGTTTTTTTCCATTATGCCATTTGGAAAAACCGGACTGCACAGTCTGACTTCGGTCACCTTTACACCGCATGATGCCAGTTTTACGCAGACACCTCAGTTTGACTGCCAGGCAAAGAGCGATGGTTACTGCAGCAGCAAGCATCTTGGAAACTGCAATGAATGTAAGGCAAAACCTGTGAGTGCATGGCCGTATATGTCCTCTCTTGCAAGAAAATACATGCGGGAAGAGTTTGGGTTTACCTACAAACAATCATTGTATTCCATGAAACCGATTTTAAAGACAACGGAAATTGATGATTCCAGACCGACTGTGATCAAAACTTTTAGCACCGAACCAACTTTTGTCAGTGTATTATCCGGCAAGATCAACACGGTGTATGATCTGGATTCATTTTTAAAAAAATAACGAGGTTTATTATGGCTAGTAAGGAAAGTTTGGAAAAAAACTTTATATCCGCTGTTGTTTATTTAAACAGCGCAGAAAACACACAGAGCCTGAAGAATTTTTTAGAGGGGCTGTTGTGTGATTTGAAGGAGAATTTTTTACAGTACGAACTTATATGTGTGGACGATGGTTCAAAGGATGAGTATGTTGCCTGTGTAAGGACATATAAGGCAAAATATGAACAGGTATCGATCACCATTTTGCATATGAGTCATTATCAGGGAATGGAAGTGGCGATGAA
>CAYLSH010000032.1:2637-5628 GCA_964386235.1 uncultured Lachnospiraceae bacterium
TTTATTCCTTATCGGAAGGCATTGTATGCAAACTGCGGTCTGAAAATGAAGGTACTTGAATATGAACCGGTTCAAAAAACAGATTACCGTTATGATAAAAAAGCGAGAAGAACCAGAAAGACTCTGGCGTTTGATTCCCTTCTCTTATTTACGGATGTGGGATATCGTGTGGCAGCGTGGATGGCAGCGCTTATGGCACTTGTGATGATTTTTACGGCAGTGTATGCACTCGTGATCTACGCAAGCGGTATTGCCATTGTGGGATGGACGACTACGGTATTATTCCTGGCATTTGCCTTTTTTGGGTTGTTTATGATCTTGTCCATTGTCATAAAATATCTCTCCCTGCTTTTAAATCTGACGTTTAAGAGGCAGCGATATTTATTTGATGGAATAGAAAAACTGTAGGAGGAAAGTGACACAATGGAAACAAGTATGTTAGTAGGGTATACAGGTTTTGTGGGTTCTAATATTGCCGCAGAACATGAATTTACATGGAAGATCAATTCTGGGAACAAAGAAGAAGCCTATGGGAAACAGCCGGATCTTTTAGTGTATGCGGGCTTACGTGCGGAGAAATTTTTAGCCAATAAAGACCCGGAGGCGGACATGGCAACGATTATGGAAGCCATGGAGCAGATACAAAAGATTGCCCCTAAGAAACTGGTACTGATTTCCACAGTGGATGTATATAAAGAACCGGTGGGTGTTGATGAAGACAGCCCGATTGATACGGAAGGGCTGCTTCCTTACGGAGCCAATCGTTATCGTTTGGAGCAGATGGTGCGACAAAACTATGAGGATGCACTGATCATTCGCCTCCCCGGTTTGTTTGGAAAGAATTTGAAAAAGAATTTCATTTACGATTATATCCATGTGATTCCCTCCATGTTAAAAGAAGAAAAATTCAGAGAACTGGCAGAGAAAAGCACACTGGTTGGGGAATCGTATCGTGATCTTGGCAATGGCTTTTACAAATGTATCCTGACGGAAAATGCGAATCCATCGGCAAAGGAAGTTTACGCAATTGAGGAATTGAAACAGGAATTTAAGAGTCTTGATTTTTCGGCACTCAATTTTACGGACAGCAGAGGTGTGTTCCAGTTTTATCATCTGAAAAATCTCTGGAAGGATATTCAGATTGCATTGGAAAATGATATCCGTTTACTTAACATTGCAACGCAGCCGCTTAGTGTGGCAGAGATTTATGAATGTCTGGCAGAACGCAAATTTTATAACGAAGTGCAGCCCAATCCGCCGTTTTATGATTATCGCAGCAAACACGCCGGGGTATTTGGCGGGAAAGATGGGTATTTTGCAGATAAGGCGGCGGTTTTGCAGGATATTACGGATTTTGTAAAACACAGTTGATTCATTTTGAGGTGTTATTGGAAAGAAGAAATGCTGTGATTATATGTCCGGATACAGGAAGGATAAGAGAATGAAGCTTGCAGTCAGCAACATTGCATGGAAAAAAGAATACGATGAGGAAATGTATGATTTTCTGCATGCCGAGAAAATAGAAGGGCTGGAGATCGCACCGACACGCATTTTCCCGGAAGCACCGTATGAAAAAAACGATATGGCAGCAGCATTTGCCACACAAGTAAAGGAAAAATACGGTCTGTCCATTCCGTCCATGCAGTCCATTTGGTTTAGCAGACAGGAAAATCTGTTTGCATCAAAAGAAGAAAGAGATATATTGTTACAATATACGAAGAAAGCGATTGATTTTGCAGCGTCCATCGGTTGTGAAAACCTTGTATTCGGGTGTCCGAGAAACCGTGCTTTTGCAGAAGGAACGGACACGAAGGTAGCGGTCCCCTTTTTTGCGGAACTGGGAGATTATGCTGCCTCTAAAAATACGGTTCTTTCCATGGAAGCCAATCCGCCTATTTATAACACCAATTACTGCAATACGACCATGGAAGCGGTCAATCTTGTAAAAACAGTGGCAAGCAAGGGATTTTTGCTCAATCTGGATCTCGGAACTATGATTCAGAATGGGGAAGATATTCGTGTGGTGGAAACTGCGTATGAGTGGATCAACCATGTGCATATCAGCGAACCCGGACTTAATAAGATAGAAAAAAGGAGCCTGCACAGGGAGCTGGCGCATTGCTTACAGGAAAATGGATATGGGCGTTTTGTTTCTCTGGAGATAAAAACACAGGAGAATATACAGGATGTGAAGGATGCCATGCATTATTTGAATGAGATTTTTTTATAAGGGGTTATCATGTATTTTGAACAGATAAAAGGTGTTCCTGATTTTGAGTGTCAGGAATGGCAGGAAAAGAAAAAAGAGTATTGTGTGCTGATTCCGATCATCAATGAAGGGGAGCGCATCAAAAAGGAATTGCAACGGGCGAAACATTTTCATGTTGCAGATGCGGCTGATATTGTAATCTGTGACGGCGGGTCCACGGACGGCTGCACAGAGGCAGGTTTATTAAAAAAACTGGATGTGAACACGCTGCTTGTTAAAAAAGGACCGGGAAAACAGGGTGCACAATTACGCATGGGTTTTTGGTGGGCGTTAAACCGAGGGTATAAAGGCATCATAACCATTGATGGAAACAACAAGGACAGTATAGAAGATGTACCTTCTTTTATAGAAAAATTGCAGGAGGGGTATGATTTTGTACAAGGTTCCCGTTTTATCAAAGGAGGGCATGCGGTTCGGACACCGTTCATTCGCCTGCTTTCCGTGCGTCTTTTGCATGCGCCGGTGATTTCCCTGACGGCAAAGCAATGGTTTACGGATACCACGAATGCATACCGGGCATATTCAAGAGAGTATCTGCTGCATCCGGAGGTACAGCCGCTTAGGGATGTGTTTATGACCTATGAACTGCTGGCGTATCTTTCCGTGCGGGCATCTCAGCTTGGCATGAAAGCATGTGAGATTCCGGTAGATCGGGTTTACCCCAAAAGCGGAAAGACACCGACGAAGATTTCATTTTGGAAAGGCAACAGTGATCTGTTAAA
>CAYLSH010000032.1:5728-20345 GCA_964386235.1 uncultured Lachnospiraceae bacterium
GCGGAAAGACACCGACGAAGATTTCATTTTGGAAAGGCAACAGTGATCTGTTAAAGATCTTATTTAAAAATTTAGCAGGAGCATATAATCCATAAAAAGAGTGTTTGGGATAGGAGCGAAAATGAGTGATCAGAAGAACAAGACATATTTTATAACCGGAGCGGCCGGATTTATTGGCTTTTATTTATCCAAAAGGCTGTTGGAATCAGGAGCAACGGTAATTGGTCTTGACAATATGAATGATTATTACGAGGTTTCTTTAAAAGAAGAAAGACTTCGTATATTAAATGAATTGGATGGATTTACTTTTATCAAAGGTGATTTGGCCGATAAGGACACCGTATTTGCTATTTTCAAAAAATATGCACCGGATATCGTAGTGAATCTGGCGGCGCAGGCGGGTGTTCGTTACAGCATTGAGAATCCGGATGCGTATATACAGTCGAATTTGGTGGGATTTTTTAATATCCTGGAGGGCTGCAGACATTATCCGGTGGAGCATTTGGTCTATGCTTCTTCCAGTTCGGTGTATGGCGGCAATACGAAGGTGCCGTTTTGTGTGGAAGATCAGGTGGATAAGCCGGTCAGTTTATATGCAGCAACGAAAAAATCCAATGAGTTGATGGCATATTCCTACTGTAAATTATATGGAATCAAAGCGACGGGATTGCGTTTCTTTACGGTGTACGGGCCAATGGGACGACCGGACATGGCTTATTTTAAGTTCGCCAAAAAGATCATGCATGGCGAACCGATCCAGATTTACAATAACGGAGATATGATGCGTGATTTTACATACATAGATGATATTGTGACCGGAATTGTGAACATTTTGGGGCATGCACCGAAGGCGGATGAACTGGGGGCTGCCTACAAGGTGTATAATATTGGCAATAATCAACCGGAAAAATTGATGGATTACATTGCCACATTGGAAGAATGTCTTGGCAGGGAAGCAAAGAAGGAGTTTCTGCCGATGCAGCCGGGCGATGTGTATCAGACGTATGCGGATGTCAGTGACCTGATCCGTGATTTTGATTTTAAACCGTCCACATCCATTAAGGAAGGCTTAAGTAAGTTTGCAGAGTGGTTTTTACCATATTACGGATATGAAAAATAAGGTGAGTCTTTACTATGCTATTTAATTCGTATGTTTTTATCTTTCTCTTTTTCCCACTCTGCCTGCTGGGATTTTACGCTTTACAGAAGGCACCTGTTTGGGGAAATAACGGACTGGCAGCCAAAGTATGGCTGACCGGATTTTCGTTTTGGTTTTACGGATATTTTAATATCCGTTATTTGGGTATCATGATTTTTTCCATCCTGTTTAACTATGCGATGTATCAGATGCTGATACGACTAGACAGGAAAAGGAAGATGGTTTTATTTGCCGGAGTGGGTTTGAACCTGCTCTTGTTGTTTTACTTCAAATATTTTGATTTTTTTGTGGAAAATATCAATGCTGTGTTTGGGACGTCCTACGCTCTGCGCAATATTCTTTTGCCTTTGGGGATTAGTTTCTTTACATTCCAGCAGATTTCTTTTTTGACGGATGCGTACAGGGGTGAGGTAAAGGAATGCAGTTTTGTGGATTATGCATTGTTTGTTTCCTTTTTCCCGCAGCTGATTGCAGGTCCGATCGTAACACAGGAAGAGATGCTGCCACAGTTTGCTCGGATTGGGAAAAAGACATTTGAGGAAGAAAAATTTGCCCGGGGGCTGTTTATTTTTGTGCTTGGTCTGGGAAAAAAGGTGTTGATCGCAGATACCTTTGGAAGCGCAGTGGATGCCGGATTTGGCATGGTATCACAGTTGGGAAGTGTGGATGCCATACTGGTCATGTTGTTTTATACCCTTCAGTTGTATTTTGACTTCAGCGGGTATTGCGACATGGCGATCGGGATTGGCAAAATGATGGGAATGGAGATTCCGATCAACTTTCACTCACCCTACAAGGCATGCAATATCATTGATTTCTGGAAACGATGGCATATTACGCTGTCCCGTTTTTTTACAAAGAATATCTACATTCCGCTTGGCGGCAACCGTAAAGGCAGTGCGAGGATGTATGCCAATCTGTTTTTGGTGTTTTTCCTAAGCGGAATCTGGCATGGTGCCGGATGGAATTTCATCCTATGGGGTGTGATGCATGGCGCATTGTATTGTGTGACAAGATGGATACAGAGATGTTTGCCCAAAACGGATGAGGATAAAAAGTTACCCGCAATTAGGGGGATAAAAGTATTTTTGACTTTTCTCTATGTGAATATCGCATGGGTATTTTTTAGAAGTGCATCCGTTTCAGAGGCACTCACGCTCTTTAAGAGAATGTTTACCGGGGGGATTGCCCTTCCGATGGAAGCAATCTACGATGCTTTTAATCTGGATGAGTTCTGGTATGTTCTGAAGGTGCTTCATATGACGGACTTTACCTACAGCCGCTATATTCTGATGGTGGTCTTTTTAATCGTGATACTGATCGTTACCTTTTTTGGAAAAAATGTGCATGAACTGGCGGCAAAATGGAAGATGTCATGGGGCAGCGGTATCGTGCTTGCCGTTGTATTTGTGTGGTGCGTGTGTTCCCTGTCCGGGGTCAGCACATTTTTATACTTTAACTTTTAGATAAGAAAGGCATTAGCATGAGCAAATGTAAAAAGTGGCTTCTCACATTTGGAATTGCAGCACTGACGGGGCTTGCCGCTGTGGCTGCATTGACCATATATGTGGATCCGTTTTTTCAATATCATAAACCCCTGTCATGGTTTCCTTATCTGGTGGATCATCAGATGAATATGAATCCGGGACTTGCCAAAAATATGGATTATGACAGCATTCTTTTAGGCTCTTCCATGACCGTGAATTTTAATACGGACTGGTTTTTGGAAGAGATGGATCTTACCACGCAGAAACTCAGTTACAATGGGGCATTTCCCAAGGATCAGGCAACGATCATGGAGATTGCTTTCAATGCGAAAAAGGACGGGATAAAGGATGTCTTTTTGGGGATAGATGAACTGAATTATTCGGCGGATGTGAAGCAGACAAAATTCCCGCAGCCGGAATATCTTTATGATGATCATTATTACAATGATGTGCAATATATCTGGAATAAGGATGTGGTTTTAAACTATATCCTACGACCGCTTGTGGATACCAAGGACAAGTCGGACTGGAATATGATATACAAGCCATGGTGGCAGGATGAACATTATCAGAAGGCGCTGGTGCTGATGTTTTATGAGCCGGCGGAGGAAACCGATGCGTATGTAGAACCGGATACGTTTATTCCGGGGATAGAGAAAAATCTGGATGTGAATATCATTCCCTATATTGAAGCACACCCGGAGACGACATTTCATATTTTTTATCCTCCCTACAGCATTTTGTACTGGTATGATGTAGTCAGACAGCAGGAATTGGACGCTGTCATCGAAAAATATCGTTATATGACCAATCGTTTACTGGAATATGAGAATGTAGAGATTTATTTTTTCCAAAATCAGCAGGAAATCATCTGCAATCTGAACAACTATGCGGATTATACCCATTATCATGGCAGTATTTGCCACTATATGGTAGAATGTTTTGCAAATGGAGATCGGCGTGTGACGAAAGAAACACTGGAAGAAGAATTATCCGTGCTGCAAAAACTGGCGGAAAATTATGATTATGAGGCTATCTGGGACGACTGGTACAATTAGTCGGGTAAGAAGGCTTACAAAGTGGGGCAGATTTGGTGCAGTGTAAGAAAGGCGGGCTGTTTTTGTGATAGGACAGATTTTGATGTTGATACTGATTCTGGGAGTTGTTCCTTTATGTGTGGGAATGATTCCTGCCAATTTGATCGAAAGAAGGCAACGAAGCCTTGGCGTAACGTATATTGCCGGTTTTTTATCCACGCTTGCGGTGTTTCAGATCATCGCAGTACCGGTGGTAATCTTGGACGGACATGGTTTTCCGTTGATCGTGGTTTTATTTTCGATTCTTTGCTTTGTAATGAGTGCAGTCGGCATTTATATGACGTGGAGAACAAGCAAAAAAGAAACGTATGCCGGGGAAGGGGAGATGATATCCTTTCTTCGTGCCATGGGAAAAGCGCAAGAGGATTCTTTCCTGAAAAAAATAAAGAGCCATGAAACCAGACAGGAGGGTATCCTCTGGGCATTTGTTCTGGTTCTGATCGGCTTCCAGCTTTTTATGGCATTTACGACCACTTCTTTTGATGGGGATGATGCTTATTATGTGGTACAGTCCGTGCTGACGGATGAAACAGACACTTTGTATCGGATTCGTCCGTATACCGGTCTTTCAACCGGCATGGATCTGCGCCATTCTTTGGCGGTATTTCCGATATGGATTGCCTATATTGCCCGTGTGAGCGGGATCCATGCAACGATCGTGGCACACACGGTTCTTCCGCTTGTGCTGATTCCGGTCACATACTGGATTTATCTGGAAATCGGAAAAAAAATCCTCAAAAGAGATAAGCATAAATTGCCGGTTTACATGATTTTCATCTGTCTGATGGAACTGTTTGGCAATGTCTCCATTTATACAAATGCCACTTTCTTTTTGACACGAACCTGGCAGGGAAAATCCCTTTTAGCCAATGTAATCCTGCCTGCGATCATCTGGCTGGTACTTTGGATCTTTGACAGTGAAAATTATGAGAAGGAATACCGCATTGGACTCTGGGTTTTACTGGTGTTGACAAATTTTGTGGCAGCCATGTCCAGTACGGCGAGTGTATTTCTGGCAGCTATGCTGATCGGTGTCATTGGGCTGGTGATGGGAATCCGTGAAAAAAATATACAGATTCCGTTGCGTCTGATGATCAGTTGTGTTCCGCTGGTTATTTATGGTGCTATTTATTTACTGATGTAGGAGAGTGCGATGCAGACAATAATGAGTATTTTTAAGGATTTTGGCGGCGCCGGATGTTATTCCATACTTTTTGTGCTGTCCCTGATCTATCTTGCGTTTTCAGAAGAAGATAAGAGAGTAAAAACACTGTTTGTGTATATACCGACAGTTATCCTGGTATTGTTTTTTCTGCCTCCCTTTTATACGCTCTATGACAGGCTGGATGAAGGAACGTATTACCGCATTCTCTGGTTGATGCCCATGACGGTGATCATTGCCTATGCTTTTTGCAAAGCCATCGGTCATCATATCATCATGGGAGTTGTGTTGGGAAGTATCGTGCTGATCATAAGCGGTACCTATGTATATAAGAGTCAGCATATGACACCTGCGGAAAATCCGTATCATCTGCCTAAGGAAACGATTGAGATTTGTGACATGATCAAACCGGCAGAAGGAGAAGAACGTGTATGGGCATTGTTTCCGGCGCAACAGGTACATTTTGTCAGACAATACACGACCACGATTCAGATGCCCTTTGGGCGGGATGATCTGGTGGCTTCGTGGGAATTGCCCCACCATCCCTTATACACCCTCTTACAGCAGGAAGTGATTCCGGTGGACGAATTATCGGAATTATCCATCGAAAATTACTGTAACTATATCATTTTGTTAAAAACCATGAAAGTGGACGGGAGTCTGCAGGAATATGGGATTGAACTGATCGGGGAAACCGACAATTACTATGTATACCGCAACACGCCTGTGGCGTTTTGGTAGGGGGATTGGGATTAAGTCGTACCCGGCTACGACATAATCGGCATCGAAAGTGTATAAGGGACACAAAAGATGAAAAAGAATATTCTGATTGTAAACAGCAACAGACTATATGGCGAAGAATTGAAGCGGTGGATTACCCGGATTCATCCCTGTCCGGAGATTGCCGTCATCAGTGAGATCGGGGAAGCCTGTGAATATCTGATGAATAATACGGTGGATATGTTTATTCTCGATACTGTGCTTCATCCGGAACAGAATGGCGATATATCCGGGATTCGGTTGGCAGAGCAGATTCGGGAGATTACAAAGTATGTACTGACACCGATGATTTTTGTGACTTCAAAAGACGAACCGGAATTGTTTGCATATGAGGAACTGAACTGTCTTGGATATTTTGTGCGTCCCTTTGAAACGGAATATTTTATGGAAAAAGTAAGGAAGGGACTGCATTATAGGACATCCCGCAACGCGGAAAAAACGTTGCTGTTTCGCAGGAGCAGTTCCCTATACCCCATCCGGGTTAAGGATATTGCTTATATCGAGAGTGCTTCGCCGGGCATGCTTGTGCATACAACGGATGGAAGGGCTGTGGAAGTGATGTACAGGACCTATAACTGTGTTTTGGAGGAAGCAGATTCGGAGTGCCTGATGCAATGCAGTCGTAGTGGAGTGGTGAACCGTGATTACATTTTGAACCTTGATTTTCCGACTGCCACCATAGTGCTGAAGTATAAGCTTGGCAGATTGGCAATGGGAAGTACTTATAAAAAGCAGATTCGGGATGAATTTTCAAACATTGCATTATAAAAACAATAAAAATTATTTGCGCCGTGTCCTCTGACAGGACAGGAAAATGGAAATATTATACTACAATTATCGTGTGATGGAAGGATGGAGGAAAGAAAAGTGGCACGAATTGTAGATTACGAGGCGCAAAATCTGGTAGGAAAAAATGTGCGCAGATTGCGTATGGAACAAAACCTTAGTCAGCAGGAACTTTCTGAACGTTTAGAAATATATGCAATTTATGTTTGCAGAGGATCCATCTCCAGGCTTGAAGGACGCAGAAGAACCGTTACGGATTATGAACTGAAAGCACTGGCATCTGCATTGGAAGTAACGGTGGACCAGCTTCTGGAGTAATTGTGAGATTAGTGTTTTGAAAAACAAAAAGACAGGCATATTTTGCCTGTCTTTGTTGTTATAGATTATTTGGAAACTGCAAATGACTCCCAACGACCGGATGCACCACAGGGCAGAACAAGCCCGGTGTCTTTTACGGGAAGACCGATCTCATCGGCTATTACTTTTCCGCCAAATTTTGATACAACTGCCAGGTTGATCATATAGGACAATACAGCGGGCTGCAAACCGGTTGTATAGGAATTAATCAGGAAAAATAAGGGGTTGTCCGACAAAATCCGGGCGGTAAGCTGTACAAATGGGAAGATGGATTCCTCAATCTTCCAGATCTCGCCTTTGGGACCTCTCCCATAGGAAGGGGGATCCATGATGATGGCATCGTAGCGGTTGCCGCGCCGGATCTCACGTTCTACAAATTTTACACAGTCATCCACAAGCCAGCGGATGGGTTTTTCGGAAAGCCCTGAGGCTATGGCATTTTCTTTTGCCCAGGTTACCATGCCTTTGGAGGCATCCACATGTGTGACATGTGCGCCTGCATCGGCAGCAGCAAGGGTAGCACCACCCGTATACGCAAAGAGGTTTAACACCTTGATCTGACGGTTCGGTTCTTCTTCTAAGGCATTACGGATCAGATTGGAAAACCAGTCCCAGTTGGCCGCCTGTTCGGGAAATAATCCCGTGTGTTTAAAACTAAAAGGCTTTAAGCGAAAAGTCAGATCGCTATAATGAATTTCCCATTCTTTTGGCAGATCAAAAAATTCCCATTCGCCGCCGCCTTTACTGCTGCGGTGGTAATGTCCGTTCATTTTTCCCCATCCGGGATTTTTTTTATCGCTATTCCAGATAACCTGAGGATCCGGGCGAACGAGCAGGTAATTGCCCC
This sequence comes from uncultured Lachnospiraceae bacterium, assembly GCA_964386235.1. Taxonomy (GTDB): domain Bacteria; phylum Bacillota; class Clostridia; order Lachnospirales; family Lachnospiraceae; genus RGIG8767. Next base: position 13,404 of record CAYLSH010000032.1, read on the forward strand.
AGCGTTCTAATTTTTCACCATCCGAGGTATCCAGTACTTCATAATCTTTCCAATTGTCTGCAATCCACATAGTTGTCAGCCTTTCTGCTAAGTTTCATTTCGGGGTATAGTGTATCATACATTACGCAAAAATGAAAGAATCCGTATCCTGGAAAGGATGTAGGATATTCCAAGCGGAAGCAGGATTCCAAACGCAAGATACACCCATTTGATCTCCGCCATGCCATAGGGCATATAAGTATAATAGATATCCGTTATAAACATATCATAGTCAAAGTCAAGGAAAGCAGGTGCCGATATTTTAATGGATAAAAAGGCAAAAAGACTGTTGACCGTAAAAAATCCAAGTAAATGATGCATCATGACAGAAAATGTATGCGTGCCAAGGTAGAGAATAAAGCGGCTCTTAGATAGGAGCGGCGTCAATTCTTTTGCGATACGCAGCCAGAAGGCAATGCCGGTTATCGTGGTCAGATAGGGGAGAAAAACGGAGCGCGAAAATCCGGTGACCCATACGGCACTGAAGCCGGTCTGTCCATAATTTGCAAAAGAAAGTACACATTGAATGACAAATATAATCAGGAAATATAAGGAACTGGGAAGGGTGTCCTTCTTTTCCAATTGATCTTTATACAGGCGTCCCATCTGAAATGCCGGAGCGAGGAACATGATACGCGCCGGAAGTTTATACAGATCGTATACACTGCCTCTTTTAGCAAGATATATGGCAGTAAGTCCGATGATAAGATAGAGCGCCATAATCACGTATTCGTTGTGAATCTTGAAAAAGGACAGTATGCGCCTCCCTATGATATTGCAAAGTTCTACCAGGAAAAGGGCCGGAACAAACCATGCCGGCGCATTGTACATAAACTGGTGTCCGCCCATAAAAGGGGCGACAAATAGATTGTAGAGACTGACAGGTTCCCCGATCCGGATGCCGGCTCCGTGCAAAAGCGTAGTCAGAACGGCATAGAAAAGATTCCAGATAAAATAGGGAAGCAGGAGGTGAAAACATTTTCTTTTCAGATAAGTAAGAATATGTTCTTCTTCCTGTGGCTTATAAAAATAGCCGGAAATAAATAGAAACAACATGACATGAAACGAGTAATATTGGAATAATCCGCCAAAAGAAAGAATCGGGAAGTCCAGATGCCCAAGAAGAATCAGCAGGATTCCGATTGCGGATAATATAACAAAAGTCTGGTTGCGTTGTTTCATGCTCTTTGGTACTCACTTTCTATCAGGATGCGCAGATCTTAGCTCAGTTTTCGTCATTTAACAGGATCAGTTTGGCAACACGGTCTGCGATGGCGTTACAGCCGGCTTCGTTGATATGGTAATCATCCACCAGATACTGATCGCGGTTATCGATATTGATCACGCCAAAATAAGTGTCGACAAAGGAAATGCCGCAGGTGGTGGCAGTGATGGTGGAATGTCCGAGGTAATCGGACAGATTGCCGTTTCCAAGATCGTGGATATCGCCGTCCACGTAGTAGTCATCAATTGTAATACCGCAAGCCGGTGTGGAAAGCACCACAATGCGGATATAGGGATATTTTTCCTGAATCAGTTTGACGGATGCCTGCAAGGATCCGGTTACCGTCAGAAGATTCTCGGGATCGTTGGGATCCGTAACCGGACGATGGTCGACATAATCCATGATGTCATACATGATAACAACCATATCTGCCGTGGAAAAATCAACGGTCTTTAAATATTCTGCCTGCTGCTTTACTTCGTCGGAAAGATGGGAAGCGGCAGTATCAACCATGGAAAAATCACCCGTTGTCAGGGCATTTACCACAGGATACAGACTGATGCCGTCCTGTGGCCAGGATTCTTCGTCATAATTGGTCCATTTTACGGATTGGTAAGAATCGGGGAAGGAAGCATTTATGACATTGGCGTCATATCTCTCACCGATTGCTTTGGCAAGCATATTGTCCGCTCCCTGATCGGCAAAGGGCGAATTGCCAAGACAAAAGATGGTCGTCACCCCGTCCTTTGGCTTGCCTTCGAGCTGGGAACTGTTTAAAGGCTGTATATAGTCAAGTGGTTCCGTATCAAATTCGGTGGTGTCTTCATTCGGATCATAGCCCGAATCCACACCACGGTTCCAGATGGCCAGACGGATCATGGCAAAGAGAAAGACGATAGCAATGATAAGGAAAAACAGCACATGCCCGTTTAGCTTTCTTTTGCCGGAAGGTTCCTCCCCTTTGCGGTCTTCGTTGTATTGTTCAAATAAGCTTTCATCAAATTCGTTTTCATCAAATTCATTTATCGGCGTGGAATTTTCATTCTTTTTTAAATCGTTCATGGAATCGCTCCTTGTTTTTTTGTAGTACCTACAGTAAAATTACAAAAAGTAAAATACATGTATTAGTATTTTACCCCAAATCTGAAAAACTCACAAGGAGGCAGTATGAATCGTTTGCAAATGCTTAAAAATATTATTGTATTACAGGCTGTGGTAGTGGTATACACGCTAAGCAGTGTGGTGGCGAAACTGGCGACGGGAAGGGAACTGTTTTCGTTTGCTTTTTTCCTGTTTTATGGATTGGAGATCGTAATCCTGGGAATTTACGCCATTTTATGGCAGCAGATGATCAAGAAGTTTGATCTGTCCGTCGCATATGCCAATCGTGCCATGGCACTGCTGTGGTCGGCATTGTGGGCAGTGATCCTGTTTTGCGAAGGCTTGTCCGTAAAGCAGATGTTTGGCATCGCACTTGTAGTTTTGGGAACGGTCATTGTAAATACTGATGTTTCAACCGGAAAAGAAAAGGAGGAAAAGAAATCATGAATGGATATTATGCATTGGGAATATTGTCGGTTGTGATTGCCTCTTTTTCACAGATCCTGTTAAAAAAAGGAGCAATGAAACAGTATGGCTCTTTTATTCGTGAATACTTAAATCCGTATGTAATGACCGGTTATGCGTTTATGTTCGGGTCGGTTTTTCTGACCATGATTGTATACAGGGGCATGGATTTTATGAATGTACCGGTGTTAGAGGCGATCGGGTATGTTCTGGTTCCGCTGCTTTCCTACCTCTTTTTTAAAGAAAGCCTTTCAAGAAAAAAAGTCCTTGGGATAGCCTGTATACTGGCCGGGATCTTCGTGTATTATTTATAAGTTGTTTTCACACGGGGCAAAATCCATTTTCTGCCACGAAAATTAAGAAATTAACGGTTGTTATGACAACCTGATGATGCTATAATATTTGATTGACATAACATAGAAAACAGTAATGATACATAGGATTGGTGCCACCTTCTGCGGTGGCGGAATGGGGATTAGAATGAAGAAGATAAATCAGACTGACCTGGATTTTGACGTGATCAATCTGGATGAGACTGCCGGCTGGGACAGGCTGGAAGTGGAAACGGCGCTGGAGGAAGAGCCGGTATTTGTGGACGAGGAACTTGTATTTGAGGAAGAACCTGAATATGGGGAAGAAGAGTCCGCATTCATGCAGGAAGAAATGGTGGAGTTGTCCGCACCCGTAGTAAAAAAGAAAAAGAAGACGGCTTCCGGCAAGAAGAAAAGTACGACAAAGGCAGCCGCAGCAGTAAAATCAACCGGAACGAAAAAACGCACATCCGCGACACGAAAGAAATCTGCCGGGAAAAAGCAGGAAGTTGTCTGGACGGATAAGATAAAGGCAATGTTTGCTGATATGTCGGCACTTGATGGAGTGGTTGCACTGACCGGTGTGATGGTACTGGTGGTTGCGATCATAACAGTGAGTGTGTTTTCGGGAGCGAAAACGGCGCAGAAGCAGGTGGAAGCGTTTGCTCCGCTGGGAGAAGAGATGTCCTATCTTTCCGATGCGGGAAAAGGAACGCTCTTAGCCATGGCGGATTCTAAGAGACTCATTCAGGATGAGGAAGAAATCGCCGAAGAAACCTTTGAATACGAAGAAAAAGAACTGGAAACGGCAACAACCAATGTCAATATGAAAATGACATCGGTTCAAAAAGACTTAAAGATTAAATTTGTAAACAGCAAGACGGGAAAACTGATCCCGAATGTGGCATTTAAAGTTTCCATAGAAAATGCAAAGGGCAAGACAAAGGAATATACTGATGACGACAAGGACGGTATCATTTATTTAAAAGACATGACACCGGGGAAAGTATCGGTTACCATGCTTGCGTTGAGCGGACAGGAAGGGCTGGCGTTTAACACGGCACCACAGACGATTACGATTAAGGATCAGATTGAGTATAAGAAGATCGATGTTTCGGACGAAGTCAAATCCGAAAACGAGATCAATGCAGCAATAGAAGATACCGCAAAAGCAAATGAGGTAGAAGCGGTATTGACGGACACGGTAGAGTGGGTGGAATCCACCAAAACAGAAGTTGGGTCTAAGGACTCCTATGTGGAAGTGAAGAAAAGCGATATTTCCGCGCCCGTTGTGGCAGGCAGGTCCTCTTCTGAAAAAGTGGCACAACCGGTTTCTTTTTCCGGGCTGGCAGCTGCGGAAGCATTTTTTGAGGTGACTTCTTCTGCAGATCCGTCCTCTTCTTCGGAGGGAGAGAATTCCCCGGAACCGTCTTCCTCAGAACCGTCCTCTTCGGCGGAACCAACTACACCCGAACCGACTTCATCCGTACCGGAGTCTTCCGGGGAACCGACAACACCGGAGTCAACGTCCACACCGGAAACAAGTAGTGAGGCAGAAACGAGCACTGCACCGCCTACGACTACGACGACCACAACTCCGCCAAGTTCTGCCACACCGGATAATCCGGCCAAGAGCGATACCAAAACTCCGCTCAAAGATAAATCCGGCAATGCCCTGTATCTGAAAAAATCAGACGGAAGTTACCGCGCGGCGGCATATGCGGATTATTATAATGACAGTGTGGTCTTTTACAAAAAAGTGACTTCTGCTTCTGCATATAAGTACACGGGATGGCAGAACATAAACGGCAAGACCTATTTTTATGATAAAAACGGAAATGTAGTCACGGGTGAACAGGTCATTCAGGGAGCAAGATACAATTTTGCCAGCGATGGTGCCTTGATTACCGGATCCGGCACCATGGGAATTGATGTTTCCAAATGGAATGGCAATATTGATTGGAATGCGGTAAAAAATGCAGGTGTTTCCTACGTGATCATCCGTTGCGGCTATCGTGGATCCACAACCGGAGCCATGATCGAAGATCCTAAGTTTAAGGCAAATATCAAGGGTGCCAATGCGGCCGGACTGAAAGTGGGTATCTATTTCTTTTCACAGGCAGTCAATGAAGTGGAAGCGGTAGAAGAGGCCTCCATGACGATTAATCTGATCAAAAACTACAGCATTTCCTACCCGGTATTCTTAGATGTGGAGCCGAGTGGCGGACGTGCGGATGGAATTGACAGAAACACCCGTACCAAAGTGATCAAAGCATACTGCGAGACGATTCGAAACAGCGGTTACACGGCGGGTGTATACGCAAACAAAACATGGCTTTCTTCCTATATGAACGCGGGTGAACTGAGTTCCTACAAGATCTGGCTTGCCCAGTACAATACCACGCCGACGTATTCCGGCAAGATTGACATGTGGCAGTACACATCCAAGGGAAAAGTAAACGGTATCAGCGGCAATACGGATCTGAACCTAAGTTACCTTGGCTATTAAGAACAGAAAATAAAAGGGAAGTAATGTGAGATGGATGTAAGGACATTGATTTCATATTACTTTCTTTTTTTATGTGTTTGTGGTAGAATAAACAGAAGTATGGATTTTAATGGGAGGTTTTTGCATGAGAACTTATTTAGTAACCGGTGGAGCAGGCTTTATCGGCTCAAACTACATTCATTATATGTTTAAAAAATATGACAATGAGATCCGCATCATCAATGTGGATGCCCTCACATATGCGGGCAATCTGGAGAATTTAAAAGATATCGAAAACAGGGACAATTATACCTTTGTAAAAGCAGACATCTGTGATAAAGAGGCGATTGCAAAGATTTTTGCAGAAAATGATATTGACCGTGTTGTACATTTTGCAGCAGAAAGCCATGTGGACAGAAGTATTAAGAATCCGGAAGTATTTGTACAGACGAATGTACTGGGTACAGCGGTTATGTTAAACTGCGCAAAAGCAGCATGGGAATTGCCGGATGGCAGTTTTAAAGAAGGCAGGAAATTCCTTCATGTATCCACGGATGAAGTGTACGGATCCTTACCGGATGATGACAATGCTTTCTTTTATGAGACATCACCCTATGATCCGCACAGCCCCTATTCGGCAAGTAAAGCATCCTCAGATATGTTGGTAAAAGCCTATATGGACACCTACAAATTCCCGGCGAACATTACAAACTGTTCCAACAATTACGGACCGTACCAGTTCCCGGAAAAATTGATCCCGCTCATTATCAACAACGCTTTACAGGGCAAGAAACTTCCTGTATACGGTGATGGTAAAAACGTGCGTGACTGGCTGTATGTGGAAGACCATGCCAAAGCCATTGATATGGTACAGGAAAAAGGCCGCCTTTTTGAAACTTACAATGTGGGCGGACACAATGAGAAGCAGAATATTGAGATCATCAATATTATCATAGAGACTTTACAGGAGATGTTAGATGACGCAGATCCACGTAAGGCACTGGTTTCTAAGGATCTGATCACCTATGTGGAAGACCGCAAAGGGCATGACAGACGTTATGCCATTGCACCGGACAAGATCAAAGAAGAGATCGGCTGGGAACCGGAAACCATGTTTAAGGAAGGCATCCGTCTTACTATTAAGTGGTTCTTTGAACACGAAGACTGGATGAAAAATGTAACAAGCGGCGATTATCAGAAGTACTATAAGGATATGTACAACACGAAAAGATAATCTAAGGTTGCAAAATACGCAACCTAAGATTATCTAAGTTTCGTGTAGAAGAATGCTGCGCATTCTTCGAAAGATAATC